>NZ_JBDODP010000016.1:0-70391 GCF_044582135.1 Guyparkeria halopsychrophila
GGGCCACTAATAAATTCCTTGAAATCCACAACCAGCGTGTCGCCCGAGTTAGAACAATCTCTTGGAGAGGCGCTAGGTCTAAGGAACTGGCTCGCTCATGGCTTCTTCCGCGACCGAAGCACTAGCTTCATGTCGGAAAGTGGTCGTGACCGGATGATTCAGGATTTAGAGCATGCGACAGCAATATTCCAAGAGGCTGATAATCTCTTGGAAAAGACCCTTTCTCCTCTTTGGGCACGATACGGAATTACCGAAGAGGTGATCGACATGGAATGCCAAAGGCTTATCGATGAGGAACATACGGGCCGATCACCCAACAGCGAAAGGAGAAACGATTAAGCGACCCAAGGATTCTGGGGCTACCCCCCCCAAAAAATCTCAAGATTGCCGCACTCTAAACACTTTTCCTATGCAATCTTGAACGCATCCAGCGCCGCCCGAGCCGCAATGGCCCTTGCCCGCACGCGTTTCGGCGCGGTGCCGCCGGGCAGGTCGCGGGCGGCCATGGAGCCGTCGACGGTGAGCACGTCGAAGACGTCCTTCTGGATGTGACCGGAGAGCGCCTGCAGTTCGACCAGTGACAGGTCGGCGAGATCGCAGCCCTTGTCGGTGGCCTGGCGCACGGCCTTGCCGACGATCTCGTGGGCATCCCTGAATGCCACGCCCTGGCGGACGAGGTAGTCAGCCAGATCCGTGGCGGTGGAGAAGCCCTGGCGGGCGGCCTCGCGCAGGCGCTCGCGGTTGGGCTGGATCGCCGGGATCATGTCGGCAAACGCGCGCAGCGAGCCCATTAGGGTGTCGACGGCGTCGAAGACCGGCTCCTTGTCCTCCTGGTTGTCCTTGTTGTAGGCCAGCGGCTGGCTCTTCATCAGGGTGAGCAGGGAGAACAGGCTGCCGTAGACGCGGCCGGTCTTGCCGCGCACCAGCTCGGGCACGTCGGGGTTCTTCTTCTGCGGCATGATCGAGCTGCCGGTGCAAAAGCGATCGGGCAGCTCGATGAAGTTGAACTGCGCCGAGGTCCACAGCACCAGTTCCTCGCTCATCCGCGACAGGTGCATCATCAGGATGGAGGCCGCGGAGAGGAATTCGATCTGGAAGTCGCGATCGGAGACCGCGTCGAGCGAGTTCTCGCTGATGCCGTCGAAACCCAGCTGGGTGGCCACCCAGTCGCGGTCGAGCGGGTAGGAGGTGCCGGCGAGCGCGGCCGAACCCAGCGGCAAGATGTTGATGCGCTTGCGGGTGTCGATCAGGCGCTCGACGTCGCGCTCGAGCATGGCGTGCCAGGCGAGCATGTGATGACCGAAGCTGACCGGCTGGGCGACCTGCAGGTGGGTGAAGCCGGGCATGACGGTGTCGGCCTCGGCCTCGGCCAGGTCCGTCAGACCGCGGCGCAGGCGGTTGGCCTCCTCGATGATCGCGTCAACGGCGCGGCGCATGAACAGGCGGATGTCGGTGGCGACCTGGTCGTTGCGCGAGCGGCCGGTATGCAGCTTCTTGCCCACATCGCCAATGCGGTCGATCAGGCGCGCCTCGATATTCATGTGCACGTCCTCGAGCTCGACCGACCAGGCGAAGTCGCCGCGCTCAATTTCGCCGCGGATGTCCTCGAGCCCCCGGACGATCTTCTTGGCGTCGTCCTCGGTGATCACGCCAACGCGCGCGAGCATGCGGGCATGGGCGATCGAGCCGGTGATGTCCTCGTCATAGAGGCGCTGGTCGAAGCCGATCGAGGCGGTGAAGGCCTCGACGAAGGCGTCGGTGGGCTCGGAGAAACGGCCGCCCCAGAGCTTGGCGGCTGGCTTGTCGTCGCGATCGGTCATAATTGTCCTCGGGGAATGCGGTTTCGCGTCGAATCGGCCACACCGGGCCGGTTTCGGAATGGCGTGAGTATATCGCAGCCACCGCTTGCCATCGGAAGGTTGGCCGGATCGATTCGGGTTAAGGCAAGATGAGCAGGACACGCGCATCGACGCGAAAGGAGTCGCCGCTTGCAGCCATCACCGTCCAATCCAGACCAGGGGCCGACCCGCCGGGACAGCGCCGACGACCGCGCGCTGCTACCGGCCGCCCTGCCGGCGTTCTGCACCGCGCGGGTTATCCTGATCACGCTGGCGATGGGCGCAGCACTCTCGCTATTGCTGACCCTGGTGCCGGGAGTGGGACCGGAACGCTGGACGCGCTTCGGCACGACGTTGTGGCTGGTGACCTGGATCGCGCTGGTGACCGTGGCGCTGCTCTGCGCCACAAGGCGCTGGCTGGATCGCGCGCCATTGGCGGTGCTGTTGGGCATCGTCGTGGTGCTGTTGCTGACCGTCACCGCCGTGACCAGCGTGGCCGCCTTCGGGGCGCTGCACTCGATCGGCTGGCGACCGCACGAGAGCGCCGGCGAATTCCTGCTGCACAACCTCGCCATCGCCCTGCTGGTGGGGCTGATCGGCATCTGGATGTTCTCGCTGCACCTGGAAAATGCCCGCCAGATCAATGCCGCCGCCGAGGCGCGGCTGTCGGCGCTGCACGCGCGTATCCGGCCGCACTTCCTGTTCAACAGCCTCAACACCGTCGCCGAGCTGGTCCACGACCGGCCCGAGGCGGCCGAGCAGGCGGTGCTGGATCTCTCGCATGTCTTTCGCGCGGCGCTGGCCACCGACTCGAACCGCACGCTGGCAGAAGAAATCGAACTGGCGCGCCGCTATCTCGAGCTAGAGCACTGGCGGCTGGGCGAGCGCCTGCGGGTCGACTGGCAACTGCCCGAACCGCTGCCGGAGGCCCGGCTGCCGGTACTCACCCTGCAGCCACTGGTGGAGAACGCCGTGCGCCACAGTGTCGAGCGCCAGGCCGAGCCCGGCCCGATTCGGGTCGAATGCCAGGCAGGAAGCCAGTCGATCAGCGTGGTGATCGAGAACGATCGGGTGATCGGCCCCGACAAACGCCACAGCAATCCGGGCAATGGCATGGCGCTGGCGAATATCCGCGACCGACTCGCCCTGATGTTCGGCGAGGAGGCCTCGCTGCGCGCCGGGCCGGTCGACGGGCGGTTCCGGGTCAAGCTGGTAATCCCACGAGTACGTGAGGAGACAACGGCATGATGCGCGCCCTGATCGTCGACGACGAACCGCTCGCCCGCGACCGCCTGCGCCGCCTGCTCGGCCGGTTGGGCGGCATCGAGGTGATCGGCGAGGCCGGCAACGCCGACGAGGCGCGCGCGGCCATGCGCCAGGTGCCGGACCTGGTGTTCCTCGATATCGAGATGCCCGGCGAGGACGGCATCCAGCTCGCCCACGATCTGCGCAAGGCGGACCTGCCGCCAGCCATCGTCTTCACCACGGCCCATGCCGATCACGCCCTGCCCGCCAGCGAGACCGCCCCGGCGGGGTACCTGCTCAAGCCGATCGAACCGGCGGCCCTGTGTGCGGCGATCGAGCGCGCCGGCCGGCCCAATCGCTGCCACCAGGCCGACCGCCCGACGTTGACCGTGCGACTGGGTCGCGAGGAGCTGCGGCTGGGGCCCGAACACCTGGTCGCGGCGATCGCCGAGGACAAGGCGACCCACCTCTACCTGCTCGACCCGGCCGATGGCCGGCGCCGTGAGGCGTGGATCGAGCCGAGTCTCAACGAGCTCGAGGAGCGCTTCGACGGCCAGTTGCTGCGCCTGCACCGCAACAGCCTGGTCAATGCCGCGCAGATCCACTCGGTGAGCCATCACGACGGCCAACACCGTTGCCACGTCCATCACATCGATGAGCCACTGGTCATCAGCCGGCGCGCCTGGCGCTCGGTACGCGACGCGCTCGGCCAATAGCCCAGGCGAATAACCTGGTCGACCGGGCCTAAGCGACTGAACCCTGTCGCGTTTGTGCGACACTTGGGGATCACTTGCCGGGGAGATCACGCCAACCCCGAAAGGCCCACGAGGAGATCTGCGATGACGCAATGGTTCAACGAGCTGTGGTTCCTGACCCTGGAGGCCGCCCCCTGGCTGCTGCTGGGGCTGGTGATCGCCGCCCTGATCAAGGCGTTTTCCGACCGACTCGCCATCGCCAAGTACCTCTCGGGTGAGTCGACCGGCGCAATCGTCCGCGCCGCGTTCATCGGGGCGCCTCTGCCGCTCTGTTCCTGCGGGGTGGTGCCGGCGGTGCTGGGACTGAAAGATGCCGGCGCCGGGCGCGGGCCGTCGATGGCCTTCCTGGTCGCCACGCCCGAGACCGGGCCGGATTCGATCAGCGTCAGCTACGGCCTGCTGGGGCCGGTCTATGCCATCGCCCGCCCGCTGGCGGCGATCATCAGCGCGATCGTCACCGGCCTGATCAGCGGACGACTGGCCGGCCCGATCCCGGCCAGCGCGGCCAAGACATGCGAATCGGCGGCCGCCGACGGTTGTTACGGCGAGGAGAAGGACAGCGCTTGCTGTGACAGCACGCCGACGCCCGCCGCGACGTCGAGCTGCTGCGCCCCGGAAAGCGACACCTCCGCCTCCTGCTGCGGGGACGACACGCCGACGGGCCCGACTGCCCGGGAGCGCCTCTCCGGCGGCTTTGCCTATGCCTTTGGCCAGGTGCTGATCGACATCATGCCGTGGATGCTCTTCGGCCTGGCGATCGCCGCCACGGCGGTGGTGCTGATCCCGGTGGGCTTTTTCGACAACGCCTGGGGGCTGGTAGGCAGCTACCTGCTGATGGCGGTGATCGGCATCCCGATGTACGTCTGCGCGACCGCGTCGACCCCGATCGCGGCGGGGCTGCTGGTGGCGGGCATGTCGCCGGGGGCGGCGCTGGTGTTCCTGCTCGCCGGCCCGGCGACCAACATCGGCACGCTCGGCATCCTCCGCAAGCATTTCGGCAACCGACTGATCGGGGTGTATCTCGCCGCCGTGATTGCCTGCGCGCTGGTCGCCGGGATCGGCCTGGATCTGTTGTGGCGCGTATTCGACTGGAGCCTGCCCACCAGCGCGGCCGGCCACGACATGGGGGCAAACTGGCTGGGCATCGCCTCGATCGCGGTGCTCGCCGCCGTCACCATTCACGCCTACTGGCGCCGCCGGCAGGCTCGCCAGGTGCCAGGGGAGGGAGCCTGTGACCGTTCACCAGACCGGGATGGATCTCGGTGACCTCGAGCGGGTCGTGGTCGGCCTGATCAGCGACACGCACGGCACGCTCGAGCGCGCCCTGTTGCCGCTGCTTGCCGAGGTGGACGTGATCGTCCATGCCGGTGACCTGCTCGACCCCGGCGAACTGCGCCAGCTTGCACCGACCAGCGGCCATGTCGTGGTGGTGCGTGGCAACAACGACACCGTCGGTCAGTGGCCGGAGGATACCGAGGCACTACTCGAGACCCTGCCCGAACAGGCGTACCTGAACCTGCCCGGTGGCCTGCTCGTCGTCGAGCACGGTCACCAGGTCAACCCGGCCAGCAGCCGCCACGAGCGCCTGCGTCGCCGTCATCCCGAGGCGCGCGCGATCGTCTACGGTCACACGCATCGGCGCGTGATCGACACCGAAACCACTCCCTGGGTGCTCAATCCGGGCGCGGCCGGACGCCAGCGCGCCTTTGGCGGCATCGGCTTTCTGCGCCTGATCGCTACCGCAGAGGAGTGGCAGGTCGACATCGTGACCCTCCCCAAGCGCGGCCGGGACAAGTAGACTCCCGCAGGACTCAAACGGATAGACTCGATCCATGGCGAACGTGCTGGGCGTGGGGATTGCCACGCTGGACATCATCAACGAACTCGACCACTACCCGACCGAGGACAGCGAGCAGCGCGCGCTGGCCCAGCGGGTCGAGTTGGGTGGCAATGTCGCCAACAGCCTGCGCATCCTGCGCCAGTTCGGCCATCCCGCCGAGTTTGCCGGCGTGCTGGCCGAGGATGCCGACGGCCGGCGCATCGCCGACCTGATGGATCGCTACGGCGTGGACACCCGCCATGCCCGCCGGGTCGAGGGGCACGCGCCCACGTCCTACATCACGCTCAATCGCGCCACCGGTAGCCGCACCATCGTGCACTACCGCGACCTGCCGGAATTCGATCTGGGTTCGTTCATGGCGATCGACCCATGCCGCTACGACTGGCTGCATTTCGAGGCACGCGCCTGTGACGAGACCGCCGCCATGCTCGCGCTGGTCCGGGCGCGGATCACCGACCAGCCCATCTCGCTGGAAGTGGAAAAGGATCGCCCCGATCTCGACCAGCTCTGGTCCTTCCCGGACATCATTTTCTTCTCCGCCGCCTTCGCCCGCGGCCGTGGCTTCGAGGAGCCGGCGGCCTTCCTGCGCGAGGCACGTGGCTGGGCGCCGCAGGCCATCCTGGTGCTCGGCTGGGGCAGTGGCGGTGCGTGGCTGTCCCGGCCCACCGATGCCGAACCCGCTCATGTTCCGGCGCAACCGGTCGATACGATCATTGACAGCATCGCCGCCGGCGACACGCTGATCGCCGGATTCATCCACGCGCGTGGAGGAGGAATGGGGTCGCTGGAATCGCTGGAATTTGCCGTGCGCCTGGCCGAGCGCAAGCTGGGCCAGGCCGGGTTGGGCGGGCTGGGACCGGACGATCCGGCCGCCGACCCGGACCTGCTTTGCCGGCTCGACGATCTCGAGCCGGTGGACGCCCTGGGCGTCTGGCCGCGGGGCCAAGAGCAATCCGGACCCGGACCCGCACCGCTGATCGTGGTCCGTGATGGCGAGCGGGTCTGTGCCTGGCGCAATGTCTGTCCGCACAACGGCTCGCCGTTGTCGCGTGACCACCACGATTTTCTCGAGGCCCGCGACGGCGAGCGCCAGCTACGCTGCAACGTGCACCAGGCCTACTTCCGCTTGGACGATGGCCTGTGTACCGCCGGCCCTTGTGAAGGCCAGCGACTCGAAGCCGTCGACCTCGAACGGGTCGGCAATCGCGTCTACCTGGCCGATCGAGCAAGCCGGCGAGATGAACCGAACAGCCCCCAGGCACACTCGCCGGGAAGCCCGCGGGGATGAAGGAACAGGGATGATGGATCGCCAACATGACATCTCGCATTGGCTCGAGGCCCTGCCCGACCCGCTGGTCGGACGGGACGCCGAAGGCCGACTGCACCCGATCAACCGGGCGGCGCGCTCCATGCCGGCGAGCAGCAGACTCGAGGGCATGCTGAACGACCGTGATGGGAGCACGTCCCCACGACTGGTCAACCAATTGCCCAATGACACCACGGAACGTCGGGTCTACCGCCACCTTCATCTCGGCTCGCATCCCGACCCGGATGCCACTCCCCGCGAGTTGCACCTGTTGCAGGACGTCACCGGCGAAAAGCGCGCGGAAACGGCGCTGGCCGAAACCGAACGCCTGGTGCGCCTGCTGATCGATTCCAGTCCGGACGTGATCCAGGTCAAAGACGGGCAGGGCCACTGGCTGCTGGCCAACCAGGCGGCGCTCGACCTGTTCCGCCTCGAGGGCCTGCCCTGGTGGGGCCGGGACGACGATGCAATGGCCGAATTGACCGAGCCGGCCTTTCGAGATGCCTTCTACTTCTGTCGACAGTCCGACGAGCGCGCCTGGAAGGCCGAGGAACTTCATCGCGAGAGTGAGGTGATCAAGTCACCGGAAGGCGAGGAACTGGTCTTCGAGACGATCAAGCAGCCGGTCTTCGACGCCGATGGCCGGCGTCACGCCATGATCGTGATTGCGCGCAACATCACCGCCCAGCTGCGCGCCCAGGCCGAATACGAAGACCTAGCCATCCACGACGAACTGACCCTTCTCTACAACCGTCGCTTCTTCCAGATCGAGGCCCAACGTCGCCTCGACGAACTGGGCCGCGAGAACCGGCACGCGGCCGTGGCCGTGCTGGACCTCGACCGCTTTCGCAGCATCAACGACTGCCACGGGCATGAAGAAGGCGATCGCGTGATTTGCCAGATGGCCGACCGGCTGCGCGACCTGGGCGCAAAGCAGGACTGGCTGGTCGCCCGGCTCGCCGTTGACGAGTTCGCCATCCTCGCCGCCGATGTCGAACCTAACGACGGCCCGGAGGTGCTGGGCGCGGCGCTACGCGAGCTCGTGCGTCATACCTTCGAGCTCGAGACCACCAACCTGACCCTGACCGCCAGTACCGGCATCGCTTATTGGCCGACCCACAGTCGCCACATCGCCCAACTGCTTACCCAGGCGGACGCGGCCATGTTCGAGGCAAAGAAGAACGAGCGCGAGCCGGTGGCGGTCTTCAGCCCGCAGCTCTCGGCGCGACAGATCTGGCGTTCCGAAATGCTGGGCGCCCTGCGCGACAGCCTGGAAAACGACCGCTTCCATCTCGTCTACCAGATCCAGCAGGACGCCCTCGGCCTGGCCGTCACGGGAGTGGAGGCCCTGCTGCGCTGGGAGGCCCCCGACCCGCAATTGCAGTGCGGCCCACAGGATTTCATTCCCTTCCTCGAGCAATCGGGGCTGATTGTCGAGGTCGGTGCCTGGGTGATGATCGAGGCGGCCTGCCAGGCCATCGAGTGGGGTCGAGAGACGGGCGAGCCGATCACTGTCTCGGTGAATGTCTCCAGCGTGCAGCTGCACGCCCCCTGCTTCGCCGAGCGTGTCGCCCGCGCCCTGGAAATCTCGGGGCTGCCCCCCGAGCGCCTCGAACTGGAACTCACCGAGACCGCGCTGGTCCATGACCCGGAGCAGGCGGCAACCATGCTGGATGCCGTGCGCGAACTGGGGGTGCGGCTGGCGCTGGACGACTTCGGCACCGGCTATTCCTCGCTGAGCTACCTCAAGCGATTCTCGTTCGATCGGCTGAAGATCGATCAGGGCTTCGTGCGCGATATCCTCGGCGACCGCAACGACCTCGAGATCGTCCGGGCGATCATCGCCATGGGCAACGCCCTGTCGCTGGAGATCATCGCCGAAGGGGTGGAGACCACCGAACAGCGTGACCTGCTGGACGCGCTCGGCTGCCACTCTTTCCAGGGCTACCTGATCGGTCGTCCGACACAGGCCGAGGCCATCCGCCCGTTGCTGGGCGTACGACTGCTCTGACAACGGCGGCACGCCCCCCATCCGCCAGGAGACCAGAACCCATGACCACACGCGCACAATGGATCGAGCAGACCCTGCGGGACGCGCTCGAACCGAGTTATCTCGAAATCACCGACGAGTCGACGCAGCATGCCGGCGACCGCGTCGAGAGCCATTTCCGGGTGGTGGTGGTAAGCGAGCGGTTCGACGGCCTGCCCCTGATCCGCCGCCATCGACTGACGCAGGACCCGCTCAAACCCGCCTTCGAACAGGGTCTCCACGCGCTGGCCCTACACACCTACAGCCCCGCCGAGTGGAAAGAGCGTCAGGACGCGCCGGCCTCGCCGCCCTGCCAAGGTGGGGGGCACTAAACCAAAGGAGTCTTCCTGCAGGAATGGATGCCCGAAGACGTCGCGGTCATATCCCGATGAAAATCGTCGGCTTTGTTTACAACGCCGAATCGACCGACTAGGCTCCGCGCCGATCGCTCGCTTTCGAATTGCCCCTGTTGGGGCATTTTCGTGTCTGGTGAACCAAATTGACGACCTGATTGCATCCGTTCCCATCCGTTAGGAGTTCCTCATGAAGCCCCGTCACCTGCTGCTGGCCACCCCCCTGGCCCTTGCTCTGACCCCACCACTGGCAATCAGCCCGGCGCTCGCCCAACAAATCGAGCAAGACGCCCCGACCGATGACACATGGAGCGGCTCGGCCGAGCTCGGCGCCTCCATCACCACCGGCAACACCGAATCCTCGACGGTCAACGGCAAGTTCGCCGTGGGCTACGTGACCGGCCCCTGGACCCACCGGTTCCGCCTCGAGGCCATGCAGGCAAGCGAGGATGGCGACGACACGGCCAACCGGGCGCTGGGCGAATTCGAAAGCAACTACGCCCTGACCGAGCGCGACTACCTGTTCGGTGTGCTGCGTGCCACCCACGACGAGTTTTCCGGCTACAAGTACCAGTCCAGCCTCGCCGCCGGTTACGGGCGCAAGATCTGGCTGTCCGAACGTGGCTACTGGGATGCCGAGATCGGCCCGGGTGTCCGCATCGCCGAAACCGAGGACGGCGAGCGCGGCACCAACGCCATCGTTCGTCTGTCCAGCGGTTTCGAATACCGCCTTTCCGATTACGCCAAGTTCAACCAGGACGTGACCGTGCTCGCCGGCCAGGACAACACCGAGATCGAGTCGGTCACCGGCCTGTCGACCTCGCTGACCGAGACCCTGGCGATGAAGCTTTCCTACACCGTGGCGCACAACACCGACGTGCCGGCCGGGACGGAAAAGACCGATACCTACACCTCGGTCAACCTGGTCTACAACTTCGACTGAGCAAGGCCCTCGCCGCTCGGCGAGCCCGATCAGCGCTGACGACAAGCAAAAGGCCCGGTGGCGCATCACACGCCAACCGGGCCTTTTCTCATCCGGAGTGCTCGTCCGGGGGCCGGAAACGGGCCGATCAGTCGGGCAGGACCATCACCCCGTCGATTTCCACCTCGGCGCCCTTGGGCAGGGCGCGTACACCCAGCGCGGCCCGCGCCGGGAACGGTTCACTGAGGTATTCCTTCATGATCGCGTTGACGGTCTCGAAGTGCGACAAGTCCGGCAGGTAGATCTGCAGCTTGACGACATCGGCGAGCTCACCACCGGCGGCGCGACAGACGGCAGTCAGGTTGTCGAATACGCGCCGGGTCTGCGCCTCGACACCACCCGCGACCAGCGTCATGGTCGCCGGGTCGAGCGCGATTTGTCCCGACAGGTAAACGGTATCGCCGGCGCGCACGGCCTGGGAATAGGGGCCGATGGCGGCCGGCGCGTCGTCGGTATGGATGATTTCGCGTCGGCTCATGGGGTCTCTCCGAGAAAGGTCAGTGGCGCGAGACGCGCACCACGTCACGCAATTGCTTGATCGAGCGCATCACGCGGGCCAGGTGGGTCCGGTTGGTGACGCGCACGGTGATGTCGATGATGGTGAGGTTCACGTCGCGATCATCGAAGCGCACGTCGTCGATGTCGGAGCCGGCATCCGACACCGCGGCCGCAATCCGCGCCAGCCCGCCACGCACGTTGTTCGCCTGGATACTGATCTGCGACTGGTACTCCCCGCTGGGCTCCGTTTCCCAGTCCACGGCCAGCCAGCGCTCGGGGTGTTCGCCGGCATCGCTGGCATTGGGGCAGCCCTGACGATGGACGACGATCCCCCGCCCGGTCGACAGGAAACCGACCACCGCATCGCCGGGCACCGGGTGACAACAACCGGCGAAGCTGACCACCAGCCCCTCGGTGCCACTGATGATCACCGGCGCCTGCCTGCTGCCGCCCTCGCGCGGGCTGTCGTCGGGACCGAGCTTGCCGGCCTCCGCCTTGAGCAGCCGCACCACCAGCGGTGCCATCCGATTGCCCAGCCCGATCTCCCGCAACAGGTCGTTGAAGCTCTCCTGGTGGTACTCACGCAGGATCTTGTCGATGCGCGCCTCATCGAGCTCCTCGATGTCGCAATCCTCGGCCGTCATGGCCTTGGAGAGCAAGCGGTGGCCCAGGCGAATGGCCTCGGAATCTTGCAGGTGCTTGAGGTAGGCGCGGATGTTGGCCCGCGCCCGCGCCGTGACCACGAACGACAGCCAGCTGGGGTTGGGCACCGCCCCCGGCGCGGTGATCACCTCGACGGTCTGACCGGACTCGAGCGGCGTCGACAGCGGGGCGAAGCGCCGATCGATCTTGCAGGCCACGCAGGTGTTGCCCACGTCGGTGTGGATCGCGTAGGCGAAATCCACCGCGGTGGCGCGCCGCGGCAGTTCGATGATCTCGCCCATGGGCGTGAAGACGTAGACCTCGTCGGGGAACAGGTCGACCTTGACCGATTCGAGGAATTCCTGCGGGTTGCCGGCCTTCTGCTGGATCTCCATCAGATCGCGCAGCCATTCGCGTGCCCGGGTCTGGGTGACCGAGCCGCGATCACCCTGGGTCTTGTAGAGCCAGTGGGCGGCGATGCCGGACTCGGCGAACTGGTGCATCTCGTGGGTGCGGATCTGCACCTCCAGCGGGATGCCGTGCGGGCCGAACAGGATGGTGTGCAGCGACTGGTAGCCGTTGGCCTTGGGGATGGCGATGTAGTCCTTGAAGCGGCCCGGCAGCGGCTTGTAGAGGTTGTGCACGATGCCGAGCGCCCGGTAGGAGTCGTCGACCGTGTCCACCAGCACGCGCACCGCGAAGACGTCGAACACCTCCTTGAAGGACAGGTGCTTGGATTGCATCTTGCGGTAGATGGAATAGGGACGCTTCTCGCGCGCCAGACTGTCGGCGGTCAAGCCCTCGTGGGAGAAGCGCTGCTCGAAACGCTCCTGGATGCCGGCGACGATCTCCTTGCGGTTGCCGCGCGCGCGGCGCACCGCCTCGCTCAAAACGCGGTGGCGCGCCGGATAGAGCGAGGCAAAGCCGAGGTCCTCGAGTTCGTGCCGAATCGCGTTGAGGCCCAGCCGGTTGGCGATCGGGGTGTAGATGTCGAGCGTCTCGCGGGCGATGCGCCGGCGCTTGTCCGGACGCATCACGCCGAGCGTGCGCATGTTGTGCAACCGGTCGGCGAGCTTGATCAGGATGACGCGCACATCCTCGACCATCGCCATCATCATCTTGCGAAAGTTCGCCGCCTGCGCCTCGGCCCTCGACTTGAAGCGGATCTGGGCGAGCTTGGAAACGCCATCGACCAGGTGGGCGACTTCCTCGCCGAACTGGGCGACGATTTCGTCGTGGACGATGTCGGTGTCCTCGATGACGTCATGCAGGATGGCCGCGACCACGGTGGCCTCGTCCATGCGCAGGTCCGCGAGGATGTGCGCCACCGCGATCGGGTGGCTGATGTAGGGTTCGCCGCTTTTGCGGGTCTGGCCGGCATGCGCCTGGGCACCGAACTCGAACGCGGTGCGGATGCGCGCGATGTTCGCCTGGTCGAGATACTCGGCTAGATGCTGGGCCAGCGGGGCGAAAAAGACGTCGGTCAGATGCGACTCGGCCGTCCCGGCAACGACCGCCGTCCCTGTCTGTCCGCTCTGCATCGCTGCCTCAACCCGACCCGCGGGTCAGGCCTCGTCGCTGGTCGCCGGCGTGGCCGGGCGGGCCGGTTCGGCGCTTTCGTCGGCAAACTGAGCCAACTCGGCGCGGATCTCCTGCTCGGTGATCTCGGAGCGAGACAGGGTGACCTGCTTCTCGATCTCGTCGATCCGCGCGCGATCGATCTTGCCCTCGCCCAACTCACGCAGGGCAATCACCACCGGCTTTTCCTTGCCCATGGGCACCAGCGGCTCGGCGCCGTGCTCGATCTGGCGGGCGCGCTTAGCGGCGGTCAGCACCAGCTCGAAACGGTTGGGAATTCTTTCCAGGCAGTCTTCTACGGTTACGCGTGCCATTTGGTGTCTTAGCCTCGGTATACAGGTTGGACGGCCCGGCCGTCCTGGGGACGACCGGGCCGCGTCTCGATTCGGTGTCTTTTCACGAGAACGGATCGGGAGAAAAGACGTTTTGGGGCACTAGTTTACGGTCAGTCGGCCTCGCCCAGCAAATCGGCAATCAGTTCGGGGTTCCGTTCGTACTGTCGGTCGGTCTCCAGGGTGGCGGCGATGAACAGCGCGTCCAGCTGATCGAGCGCCTGCTCGAAGACATCATTGATCACGAGATAGTCGTACCAATGGCACTCGCGCATCTCGCGACGGGCCTCCGCCAGCCGCCGCGCGATCACCTCGTCGTCGTCCGAGGCGCGATTGCGCAGGCGCTTTTCCAGCTCCGCGCTGCTCGGCGGCAGGATGAAGATGAAGATCGCCTCGGGGAACAACTTCTTGACCTGCGCCGCGCCCTGCCAGTCGATCTCGAGGATCAGGTCGCGGCCACGCTCGAGCTCCTCGCTGATCGCCGCCTTGCTGGTGCCGTAGTAGTTCTCGAAGACTTGGGCGTGCTCGACGAACGCCTCCTGCGCCAGCATCACCTCGAACTGCGAGATGTCGACGAAGTGGTAGTGCTCGCCGTTGATCTCGCCGTCCCGCCGCGGGCGGGTGGTATGCGATACCGACAGCGCCAGCTCCGGCCGGCGCTCACGCAGGGCCTTGATCAGACTGGTCTTGCCCGCGCCGGAGGGCGCCGAAATCACGAATAATTGTCCTCGCGGCATTGCCGTCATCATCTCTCCGTCTGGTTATCCGTTCCTCTGGGGAACCTCTGCACGAATGCCATGCCACTCTGGCCTGTCGAGCCGTTCGTGATCAAGGCGCGTCGTCGCCGGCGTGCCGGCGGTCACGTCAAGACGACGCAACACCGAGCACGGGCGGCTCGACAGGCCCCGCAGGGCGCATCTTGAGCCGGGCATCTGCTGTGTTGTCGTCCTTGGAAAGGGAACGAACCCTTCCGCAGCGGACGAACGCCTTGCATCTACCCGGCTCAAGACGCGCAGAGCGGTATGGCATTCGTGCAGAGGCTCCCTGGCTCAGCGAGTCACGCGGGTGGTGCCGTCACGCGCCTCGATTACCCGCACACGCTCGCCGGGCTGGAAGGATACATCGGCGGCCTGCACGATGCTGACGCTCCGACCATTGTCGAGTCGGACGCTGATCTCGTAACCCGTCTGCCGAGTGATGCCTTCCTCGGCAGCCGAGCCGGCCATTCCGCCCAGCAGCACACCGCCGACCGTGGCCAGCGCGCGACCGGAGCCACCACCGACCTGGTTGCCCAGGATGCCGCCGCCAATCGCGCCCGCGCCGGTGCCGATGGGGGTCTTGGTGCCCTCGATCCGCACCGTGCGGATGCTCTCGACCGTGCCGTAGTAGACGGTCTGCATCTGGCGGGCCGAATCGCGCGAATAGGCATCACTCGAGAGGCTGCTGGCACAGCCGGAAAGAAAAGCCAGGCCGGCAAGGGCCAGCACCATGGTGATCCAGTGTTTCATGTGGAACCTCCGCACGAGCTAACGAGTCTTTGAAAAGTATAAGTCAGATGCCCGCAATGCCGCAGGGTTCCCACGGGACAATCGGCGCGATGTACCAACCACCTCGGCGCGGTCAGCGATAGTCGATGATCAGGGGCGCGTGGTCGGAGAACTTCTCGTCGCGATAGACCTGCACCTCGACCAGCTGATCGCGCAGATCCGGCGTGACGATCTGGTAGTCGATCCGCCAGCCGACGTTGTTGTTCCAGGCATTCGCCCGGTTCGACCACCAGGTGTATTCCGCCACGTCGGGCTTGAGGGTCCGGTGGGCGTCGACGAACCCCAGATCGTCGAACACCCGGTCGAGCCAGGCCCGCTCATAGGGCAGGAACCCCGACTTGTTGCGATTGGCGCGCCAGTTCTTCAGGTCGATCTCGCGGTGGGCGATATTCCAGTCGCCGCAGAGGATCAGCGAACGCCCCTGCTCTCGGTACTGTTTCAGCATGGGCAGGAACGCCTCGAGGAAGCGGTCCTTGGAGGCCTGCCGGTGGTCGCCAGCCGACCCCGACGGCAGGTACAGCGAGGCGACGGTGAGATCGCCCAGATCGAAGGCGCAGTAGCGGCCCTCGGCATCGAACTCCGCCAGCCCCATCTCGGCGGTCTCGGTCTCCGGCTGGATGCGGCTGTAGATGGCCACGCCGCTGTAGCCCTTGCGCTCGGCATCGACGTAACGGCAGTGATAGCCCTCGGGCCAGAAGGTCGGGTCCTTTTCCAGCTGCCAGGCTTGGGCCTTGGTCTCCTGGATGCAGACGAGATCGGCGCCCGTGGTCGCCAGCCAGTCGAAAAACCCCTTGCGCGCCGCGGCACGAATGCCGTTGGCGTTGAAACTGATTACCCGCATCTGTTCGTCCAAATGGGTGGAGTCTAACAAGGGCCCTCCCAAGGCCGCAGCAGGTTGAACCGGGCGCGCAGGACGCCGCGCCAGAACGGCCTCGACGACAACCTGCCCCGGCACGCTGAGCGCATCGGGTAGCTGTTCTTTCCGGGAGGCCACACAAAAAAAACCCCGACCATCGGGTCGGGGGAGTGGTTCATCCATGAGGAGCCACGGAGTGGGATGGATGGGCCGGTTGGAAGTTCCTCCGGCGGCAGTCGTTTTTCAGTCCAGATCGACCGCCAGGAACAACGGCTGACCACGGCGCAGCAAGCGAATGGCTACCGGGCGCTTTTCCGGTGCCGCGGACAGCGCCTCGATGAGATCCGACTCGCTGCGCATCGGGGCCCGATTGACCTCCAGCAACACGTCGCCCGGCTCGAGCGACCCGGCGAACGGCGAGTCACGATCAACCGATTGGACCTCGATGCCGTAACGCACCCCGAGGCTGCCACGATCGGCCTTTTCCAATGGCGCGACGGACAAACCGTACGATGACAGGGCACTGCCCCCGGCGACCGCCGCGTCATCCAGCTCGGAAAGCACCACCTCGAACTGCATTTCCTCACCATTGCGGATCACCGTCACCTCGGCCGGCTCTCCCACCGGCGCGGCGCCCACCAGGCGCGGCAGCTGGCCGGAACGCTTGACCGGTTTGCCATTGAACTCGGTGATGATGTCGCCGGACTCGAGCCCCGCCTCGGCGGCCGGGGTATCCGGCTGGACCTGCGCGACCAAGGCCCCCTGGGTGTCGTCCAGACCAAACGAGCGGGCCAGCTCGTCGGTGACCGGCTGGATGAGCACGCCGAGATAACCGCGGCTCACCTCGCCGGTGTCCTTGAGTTGATCGGCGACGTTCATCGCCACGTTCACGGGGATCGCGAACGAGATGCCCATGTAGCCGCCCGAGCTGGTGTAGATCTGCGAGTTCACGCCGATCACCTCGCCGGCGGCGTTGATCAGCGGCCCGCCGGAATTGCCCGGATTCACCGGCGCGTCCGTCTGAATGAAGGGCACGTAGGTCTCGTTGGGCAGGTCACGACCGATGGCCGAGACAATGCCGTGCGTGGCGGAGTGATCCAGCCCGAACGGCGCGCCGATGGCCAGCACCCATTCGCCTACGGCGACCTCGTCGGAATCGCCGATGGTGACCGTGGGCAGGTCCTCGGCGTCGATCTTCAGCAACGCGACGTCGGTACGCCGATCCTCGCCGATCAATTCGGCGCGATACTCCTTTTGGTTGCTCAGACGAACGCTGATCTCGTCCGCGCCACCGACCACGTGGGCGTTGGTGATGACGTAACCGTCCTCGCTGATGATGAAGCCCGACCCCAGCGACTGCGCCGGCCGTGCGCGCGGCATCGGTCCCTGCGGCATCTGCTCGAAGAAATCGCGGAGCATGTCGCCCATCGGGCCCGGCGGCAGATTCGGCATCTGCGGCGGCTGCCCCGAACGGCCCGACTGCTGCCCCTTGGTGACGGTATTGATATTGACCACCGCGGGCGCGTTGTCCTTCGCCAGCTTGGCGAAATCCGGGTACTGCGCTTGGGCCGGCGACCCCAGCAGCCACATCGCCGCGGCGAATGCGACCGCGAGAAACACCGCGGCTCGACGGGTTGTCACGAATGCCATCATCGACCAACTCCTATTCCGGTTTGGAATCATGCGGAAGGTAACAGGTGAGCCCCCGCCCAAATCAAAGGGACCAAACGAGAAGGGGCCAGACGGATGAGATGGGGCTGGCCACATGAAGTTCAATCCCCTTGGCGGAGAGCACGGCCCTCATGCAGGGCGCTGCGAATGCACCGTGATCTCGCGGGCATTCAGGGCGGCGACCAACGCGATCATCGCCCGACCGACCTCCGAACGCTCACCCTTGAAGCCCAGCTCCAGCAGCCGCCGTTCGGTCGACAGCACCGGCAGGCTGAACAGCCGCAAGGTCGGGTGGGCCGCGCAGAAGGCCTCCATCAGATCGATCAGTTCACTCTCCGGGGTGTCCACCAGCCACAGGGATTGCTCCACGTAGCTCGCATCCCCCAGACCGGCCAGCGGGCCGGCGAGGATGTGATCGAGCATCGCGTGCGCCATCTCGGGAAAACCGGGCAGGAAAAAATGCCGATCGAGGGCAAAGCCCGGCACCCGGTTGACCGGGTTGGGCACCAGCTCCGCACCCTCCGGCAGATCGGCCATCAGGATGCGCTTGGGATAGGCGCTTTCGCCGAACTGCGCCTCGATCAGCGCGGCCGCCTCCGGGTGGCGCACCAACGGCCGCCCGAAGGCACTTGCCGCACAGACCCGGGTCAGATCGTCGGGCGTCGCGCCGATGCCACCAAAGCAGAACACGGTCGCGCCGTCCGCGCGGCTGCGGCGCAGCAGGTCGACGATAGTGACCTCGCGGTCGGGCAGAAACTGCGCCCAGTCGACCACCAGCCCACGCGCCGCCAGGCGCTCGGTGACCGCCGCGAGGTGACGATCTTGCCGACGACCGGAGAGGATCTCGTCGCCGATCACCAGCACGCCGATACCGGCGAGCGGGCCGCCCGCTTCTACCATGGTCATGTCACTGCTTGGCGCCGATCTTGACGGCGTTTTGGCGCACCCGCTCGCGCTCGCGCTGGTCCTCGACCGAGTCGAACTCGCTGTGTTCGACCCAGCCCTGGGTGTGCTGACGGACCAGGCGCGCCAGGGCGTCGAGGTGGTCGCCCCGGTCGTTGAGCGCCGGGATGTAGTGGTAGGTCTCGCCACCGGCCTCCTCGAAGTACTCGCGGTTCTCGTCGCCGATCTCCTCGATGGTCTCCAGGCAGTCGGCCGAAAAGCCCGGGCAGATCACGGCGATGTGCTTGACGCCCTGGCCGGGCAGGGCCTTCAAGGTCTCGTCGGTGTAGGGCTTGAGCCATTCCTCGGGCCCGAAGCGCGACTGGAAGGTGACCATGTAGTCGTCCTCGGACAGGCCGAGGCGCTCGGCGACCAGCCGCGAGGTGACGTAGCAGTGGCAGTGGTACGGGTCGCCATTGAGCAGGTAGCGCTTGGGCTCGCCGTGATAGCTCATGATCAGCTTGTCGGGCTTGCCGTGCTCGTCGATGTGCTCCTGGATGCTCGCCGCCAGGGCATCGAGATAACCGGGGTCCCGGTGGTACTGGTTGATGGTGCGCAACTCCGGCACCCAGCGCCACTGCATGAATTCGTCGAAGACGGCATCCAGCGTCGAGGCGGTGGTCGCCCCGGCATACTGCGGATAGAGCGGTAGCACGACCACGCGGCGGGCACCGGCCTCGCGCAGCTCGTGCAGGGCCGAGGGCACCGACGGGTTGCCGTAACGCATCCCGAGCGCCACGGTGACCGGGCCTGCCATCTGCTCGGACAGTCGAGTCTGCAGGCCCTTCTGCTGCTGGCGCGCGATGGTCAGCAGCGGCGAGCCCTCGCCGTGGTGATCCCAGACCGAGCGATAGGCCTCGGCCGATTTGGCCGGGCGGGTGCGCAGCACGATACCGTGCAGGATCGGCCACCACTTCCACTTCGGGATCTCGATCACGCGCGGATCGGAGAGGAACTGCGCCAGGTAGCGGCGTAGTGCCGGCGCCTCCGGCGCGTCCGGCGTACCCAGGTTCAGCAGCAGCACCCCCAGTCGTTCCGCACTGCCGTGCTTGTAGTCCGGTTCACCTTGGTAATTCATTCGATGGCCTCAACATTTTTCGACGAGTATCCTACAGTCTGGACGTGCCCGGCCGACGCGCCAACACGCGTCGCCGACCCCGAGACCGGGTCAACCCCGGGTCATTCTAGGCAAACCCGTCACACGTTGCCGGACCGAGTGGACTCACGCCGGCCCGGCGGTCGCCGTCACCCCTCGGCGACAATCACACCGAATAACCACAGGAGCGCTCCTTCACCATGGCCGACAGCAACACCCGCCACAGCAAACTGCTCATCCTCGGCTCCGGTCCGGCCGGCTACAGCGCCGCGGTCTACGCCGCTCGAGCCAACCTCGACCCGGTCCTGATCACCGGGATGGAAATGGGCGGTCAGCTGACCACCACCACCGAGGTGGAGAACTGGCCGGGTGATCCCGACGACCTCACCGGCCCGGCGCTGATGGATCGGATGAAGGCGCACGCCGAGAAATTCGACACCGAGATCATCTTCGATCACATTCATACCACCAAGCTCGACGAGCATCCTTTTACGCTCACCGGCGACCAGGCCACCTACACCTGTGACGCCCTGATCATCGCGACCGGTGCCTCGGCCCGCTATCTCGGCATCGAGTCCGAGCAGGCCTTCCGCGGCAAGGGCGTGTCGGCCTGCGCGACCTGTGACGGCTTTTTCTACAAGAACCAGACGGTCGCCGTGGTCGGCGGCGGCAACACCGCGGTCGAGGAAGCGCTGTACCTTTCCAATATCGCCGCCAAGGTGCACGTGGTGCATCGCCGTGACCGCTTTCGCGCCGAGGACATCCTGATCGATCGCCTGATGAAGAAGGCCGAGGACGGCAACGTCGAGATCCACTGGAATCACGAGGTCGACGAAGTGCTGGGCGACCCGATGGGCGTCAACGGCCTGCGCATCAAGGACACGGGCGGTGCGACCACCGACCTGGAGCTCTCCGGCGTGTTCATCGCCATCGGCCACTCGCCCAACACCGGCATCTTCGAGGGCCAGCTCGACATGCCCGGCGGCTACATCAGCGTCAAGAGCGGCACCAACGGCAACGCCACCGCGACCTCGGTCGACGGCGTGTTCGCCGCCGGCGACGTCATGGACCACGTCTATCGCCAGGCGATCACCTCAGCGGGCACCGGCTGCATGGCCGCGCTCGACGCCAAGGCCTTCCTGGAAAAACTGGGTGACTGATCCCGACTGACCATCGCTTCATCCGGCCGGTCGAATGATCGGCCCTCACGAGACTGAAGGAACACCGACATGGATCCAACCATCGCCGCCTACGTGGTGCTATTGGCACTGACGCTCGGCCTGACCGGCGCCCTGCGTGCCGAACGGGAACACTGCGGACGGGGCTTGCTGGTCGTGACCACCCTGGCCGGCTTTCTGGTGGTCGCCGCGGTCAGCGCCCTGCTGACCTCGCAGAGCGCGCTCGAGCTGGTGCTCTCGACCATCGCGGTGTTCTTCGGCGCCCAGTCGGCCGCCACGGCCTTTCTGTTGCTGCGCCAAGAGGTGCATACCGAACCGACGGACGAGCCGGACGAGCAGGAGCTACTCGACGACGAGGAGCGCGAACAGCAGTTCGCCCGTGAACGTCCCAACAAGGAGGTGTCGTGATGGGCATCGGACTGATGATCGACAACGCCGGCTGGTTCGCCTTAGGGCTAGTGCTAATCACATTGTCGGCACTGACCCACCCGGGGCGCCGCCGGGTCTGGATGTGGGCGCTGCCCCTGGCGATACTGATCGTGCTCGCCGGTGCGCTCTTTCCCGGTGCAGCCGGCGATCTGCCCGGCATGGGCTGGAAGGCCTGGCTCGCGATCGCCGCGTTGGCCTTCGGCGTGGCCGCGGCCCCGTGGTATCGGGCCAGCCGCGATCAGGACACCCGCCTGATCGACCTGGTGCGTGGCGCGGCGATCGTCCTGATCGGCAGCGGCATCACCATCACCTTGCTGGGCGTGATCGGCTGGGAGCAGACCACCCTCTACCTGGGCGCCTGGGATCTGCGGCTGGCCGCAGTCGTGGGTATCTTCATCGGTGTCTGGACCGGCATTACCGGGCTGATCCACTGGATGCGCCTGAAGGGTACATTGCGCGCCTCGAACCGCGCCTCGCGCAATCAGCGGATCGCCCAGTGGGTCGTGCTGGCGATCATCGGGGTGCTCGGCGTGATCGCGGTGATCTACCCGAAGGCGGCCATCGCGCCACTGGTTCTCTTGATCGTGCTGGCGATCGAATGGGCCGCTCTTGCTGCCCTGTCCCAACGGCACGAGGACCTGTTGCATATCCAGGCTCGCCACGTCGGCCTGGTGGGCGTGGCCATCATCACGCTCGGCTACGTGCAGAGCAGCCTGTTGCTGCTGGTGGTCGGCGGGCTGGTCGTTGCCGGCTCGATCCACTTCGTCAAGGGCCAGGGCGCCTTCTGCCAGATCTCGCGGCGCCCCTTCTACGCCGACGAGACACAGGACACCACCGACGAACGGGATGAGAGCGAGTCGACCACGTCGGCCAAATGACCCCGGCAATGACCCTGGCCATGCCGCAGCGCGTCAGTCGTGGCTCAGGTCGTCGAGGGTCAGCTCGAAGGCATCGACGAACCGCTGGCGGAAGAAGGCCACCGCCGGCAGATCGGTCATCTCGTCGAGCTTGCCGTACAGGAACTCCTCGGCGCGGCGGAATTCCTGGTTGCCGGCGGCCCGCTCCTCGATGCACTTGAGGTAGGCGGATAGCGAGTCGGCCGCCTTGACCAGCCGCAGCACCTCCGGCTCGATGCGTGCGCTCTCGATCACCTCGGCAAACGAGTCCTGCAACGAGTCGGGCAACAGGCCGATGATCTTGCGCTCGGCATGCGCCTCGAGCGCCTTGTAGGAATCCCGAATATCCTCGCGGAAGTACTTCACCGGGGTGGGCAGATCGCCGGTGATGATCTCGGAGGCATCGTGGTAGAGCGCTACGCTCACCACCCGACCGACGTCGTTGTCCTCACTGAATTCCTGGTTGCCGATCACCGCCAGTGCGTGGGCGATCATCGCCACCTGCAGGCTGTGTTCCTGGACGTTCTCGCTGCGTGTATTGCGCATCAGTCCCCAGCGGTAGATGTACTTCATCCGCGAGAGATAGGCGAAGAAGTGGCTTTTGTCGGGGCTTTGGTCGGAATCGCTCATCGGGCTTCCTGGAATCGGCTTGGACAACAACTCGGTCCTAGCACTGGGTCGTCTGAATGGGGTGGTCGGCGCGCTCAGGCCCGCGTGGTCGGGCGAAAACCGACCTCGCGGATTTCCTCGAACAGGCTGACGGCAAAGCTGTCGGTCATCCCCGAGATCATGTCGGTCAACAACTGCGCCTCGCGGTAGCGGATCGGCATCGGGTTGTCGGCTGACTCGAACACGCGCCGGTAGTTTTCCGAGATGCGCTGGTAGATGTACCCGGCCAGCGGTGTCGACCGCGGGCTGGCCGGATCATCCGGATCCTCCCGCCGGGTGATGGCGTACCAGAAGGCATCCATCAGGCCGTGGATCACCGCCAGGCCGGTCAGTTCCACCCGCAGCACCGACTTGTGCCGATAGGCGTGCTGCCAGTTGCAGGCCTTCAGGGCCGCCAACAGGCGCCCGCCGCGCGAGGCATCCACCAGCTCGCGCTCGAAGCGCCCCTCGGCCATGGCCGGCAAGGCGTCGATGAAGACCTCGCCGATCGCCTCCATCAACGCACCGATCGCTCGAATGCGGAAGGTCTGCATGGAGATGTCGTTGAGCTCGTCCGGCGAGAGGCGCTCCTGGCGATAGGCCTTGTGCTCGGCGGCGGCCGCGTCGCAAACGGCCGTGACCACCGGATCGTCCGGCGCCTCGTGGCGCAGGAAGGCGATGGTATCGGAAAACGAAAGCAGCCCCTTCTTGACCGCGTCTTCGGCATCCAGCACCGAGTAGGCGATGTCGTCACAGGCCTCCATGATCCAGGTCAGCGGGTGGCGCTGCCCGGAGGACAGGCCCGTGCCGGCCCATACCTCGTCCATCAGCCCCCGCTCGGACTGGAAGTAGCCATGCTTCTTGTGGGTGACGCGTGTGCGGTCGATCTCGTCACTGGCCGTCGGGTATTTCACCAGCGCGGCCAGGCTCGCCAACGTCAGGTTCAACCCGTAGTCGTCGTTGATCAGTTGCAGCTTGGTCAGCAGGCGCAGCGTCTGGGCGTTGCCCTCGAAACGCAGGAAGTCCTGCTTCATCGCGGGGCTCAAGGCCGGTTCGGCATCCAACACCTCGGCGCGATTGATCTCGAACCAGCGCGCGATCGCATCCTCGCCTTGGTGACCGAACGGCGGATTGCCCAGATCGTGGGCCAGACCGATGGTGGCGAGCAGGGCGGGGACATCGCGCAGCGCCTCGGGCAACCCCGCGGCGATCTCGTGATGGAAGACCAGGTCGATCCCCACCGAGCGGGCGAGGTTGGCCACCTCGTGCGAATGGGTCAGCCGGGTACGCACGCTGTCGGATCGATCCAGCGGGAAGACCTGTGTCTTGTCGGCCATCCGGCGGACCGGGGTGGAGAACAGCACCCGGTCGTAGTCGCGTTCGATGGCCGTGCGTGTTTGCGTCGGCGTGGTCGCCAACAGGCTCCCCTGCCCACTGCGGGGACGGCGTCGGCCGGGGTTGAGCCAGCGGCGCCAGTGGCTGTCGAGATCCTGCCTCATCACGATTCCTCGAGGGGTGGCCTGTACGAAATGCGGGGCCGTCGGGCCGGGCAATCACCACCGGCTTCTGCTAGCCTCCTTAGGCCCGGAAACGGGTTCAAGCCATGGCCACGCCACGGCCACGCAAGGACCCGGAAACCGACCGCAGGCTCGCTTTTCCACCAGGAGCAAAAGGGAAAAGAACGACCGCTGGCGCAAGCATAACCCCATACCTGCCGCAATCCAGCAGACGACGGACCGTGCCCGGACGTTGCGGCGACAGAACGTCCGCAGAACAGAACATCGAAGAGGGCACCGCCATGAACACCACAATCGGAGTGATCGGCCTGGGGCTGATGGGGACCGCCATGGCCCGCCAACTCGCACAATCCGGCTGGACGGTGACCGGCTTCAACCGCCACCCACGCAAACTCGAAGACATCCCCACCGCCGCGAGCCTGGCCGATCTCGCCAAAGGTAACGAAACCCTCTGGTTGATGGTCAGCGACTACCCGGCCTGCCGCGAGGTGATCGACCAACTGGGCGAGACCGGCATCCGCGACCACGTGGTGATCAACAGCTCGACCATCGCCCCGTCGGAGTCCGCCGAGATCGCGCAGCGGGTCGAGTCGCTGGGCGGCGAATACCTCGAGGCGCCTGTGCTGGGCTCCATCCCGCAGGCACAAAGCGGCACGCTGCAATTGCTGCTCGGTGGTTCCAAAGCGCTGATCGAACGCCTCGATCCGCTGCTGCGCTCCTTGGGCACGCCGACCCACTTCGGCGCGGTGCGCAGTGGCGCCGCGGCCAAGCTCGCTTTCAACCAGCTGATCGGCTCGCTGACAGCCGCCTTCTCCATGAGCCTGGGGCTGGTGCAGCGCGAGGGCGTCGATGTCGACAAGTTCATGGAGACCCTGCGCGAATCGGCCCTGTACGCGCCCACCTTCGACAAGAAGCTCGACAACATGGTCGGCCACTCGTTCGAGAACGCCAACTTTCCACTCAAGCATCTGCTCAAGGACATCCGCCTGTTCACGCAGAGCGCCTGCGGCCAGGGTATCGACACCCACCTGCTGATCGGCCTGCAGCACGTCCTCGAGGAAGGCGTCTACGCCGGGCATGGCAACCACGACTACTCCTCGCTCTTCGAGAGCATCGTCCACGAGGAGCCGACGACCCGGCACTGACCCCGGCCAAGGGGCACCCGGCGCGACTCAACAAGGGTCCGGCAAGCGGGTACAATGCGCGGTTTCCAGGTCGTCCAACCCGGGCGACCGGTGCCACTCTTCCATCGCTGATAAACCGGATATCCCCCATGACCCACCATGCCGTCGCGCCACGCCGCGCCCTGCTGAGCGTTTCCGACAAGACCGGGATCCTGGGCCTTGCCCAGGGACTGCATGCCGCCGGGGTGGAGTTGCTCTCCACCGGCGGCACGGCCCGCCTGCTGCGCGAGAACGACGTGCCGGTGCGCGAGGTCAGTGACGTCACCGGCTTCCCGGAGATCATGGCCGGGCGCGTCAAGACGCTCAATCCGCTGATCCACGGCGGCATCCTCGGCCGCCGCGGCACCGACGACGAGGTGATGGCCACCCACGGCATCACGCCGATCGACCTGGTGGTGGTCAACCTCTACCCGTTCGCCCGCACCGTGGCCGATCCGGACTGCGACCTGCCTACGGCGATCGAGAACATCGACATCGGCGGCCCAGCGATGGTCCGCGCGGCGGCCAAGAACCACAACGACGTCGCCATCGTGGTCAACCCGAGCGACTACGAGGTGGTCCTCGAGGAGATCAACGACGAGGGCATCTCCATGGCCACCCGTCAGCGCCTGGCCGGGGCGGCCTTCAGCCACACCGCCCAGTACGACGGCATGATCGCCGACTACCTGGGACAACAGTTCGAGGAAAGCGCCTTCGCGCCCACCTGGCACCTGCCGTTGAACAAGTCGATGGACCTGCGCTACGGCGAGAACCCGCACCAAAACGCGGCCTTCTACGTCGAGCCGGACGCCGCGCCGGGCACGCTGGCCCGCGCCCGGATCGTCCAGGGCAAGCCGTTGTCGTTCAACAATCTGGCCGATGCCGATGCGGCGCTCGAGTGCGTCAAGCAGTTCGACCGTGCCGCCTGCGTGATCGTCAAGCATGCCAACCCCTGCGGCGTGGCCACCGGTGACGACATCACCACCGCCTACGATCGCGCCTTCGCCACCGACCCGACCTCCGCCTTCGGCGGCATCATCGCCTTCAACCGGCCACTGGACGCCCACACGGCGCGCAGCATCGTCGAGCGGCAGTTCGTTGAGGTGATCATCGCCCCCGAGATCGGCATTGATGCCGCCACCGAGCTGGCCGCCAAGCCCAATGTGCGCGCGTTGGCCATCGACGACTGGTCGGTCAAACCGGCCCCGGGCAAGGACTTCAAGCGCATCGGCGGCGGGCTACTGGTGCAGGACTTCGATCACGGCGTGGTCGGCGCAGACGATCTGAAGATCGTCAGCAAGCGTGCCCCCGACGACACGGAGATCCGCGATCTGCTGTTCGCCTGGCAGGTGGCCAAGTTCGTCAAGTCCAACGCCATCGTCTACGCCAGCGGCCAGCAGACCATCGGCGTGGGTGCCGGCCAGATGAGCCGGGTTTATTCCGCGCGGATCGCCGGCATCAAGGCCGCTGACGCCGGCCTGCCGGTCGAGGGGTCGGTGATGGCATCCGATGCCTTCTTCCCCTTCCGTGACGGCATCGATGCCGCGGCCGAGGCGGGTATCAAGGCGGTAATCCAGCCGGGCGGCTCGATGCGCGATCAGGAGGTGATCGACGCGGCCGACGAGCACGGCATTGCCATGGTGTTCACCGGGATGCGCCACTTCCGCCACTGATCGAGACTTTTCGGTTCGGACACGAACAGGCCCCTCGAATGAGGGGTCTGTTTCATGGGGGCGACTTCACGGGGGCGGCGCTCCTCGCCGGATCAGGCAAACGGGTCGAAGGGGGCTTCTTGATCCTTGCGCCGATGATGGCGCTTGAGATCCAGTTCCAGTGATTTGATCAAGGTATGTTCGTCGACCGGCTCGCTGTCGCGACGGTCCAGCTCGCTACGCGCCGCGTCGATCAGGCCGCGCAATTCCGACAGGGAAAGACGATTGAGATCGGACATGGGTCAGCCGGTTGCGTCGATCACGGAATGGAAGTGATGCCCGCGACGCACGAACCGGTGGGTCCGCACGCTGGGATCATGGTAGTGCGCGCTCACGGCGAGGGTGTTGCCCACCTCGACCAGCGCCAGTCCACTGCCGGGCCGCTCGTCCCAGGCGCCGCAGTCGATCCAGAGCCGATTGCCGTCACGCACCGGCTGGCCGGTAATGGTGTGTCCGGCAATCACCCAGTCGATGCCGCGCACGCTGCGTTCTGGGCGACGACCATCGAGCACCTCGTGGATCTGCGAGCGTCCCCAGAGCATGGTGTCGAGCTGCGGGTCGCCTTTTTTTGAGGCCCAGTAAGTCAGCTTCTTGACCCGCTCGAGACGGGCGATGTTCTGATCCCAGTCCCACAGTGGCAACTCGGCGTGCACCACCCCGACGGCCGACGGTCCGTTACCGACCTGGATCATCAGCGGCATCTGGCTGACGAGATTCATCACCTCGGTGATCAGGTCGTCCCACTTGTCGTCATTGAGCTTGTCGTAGGGCTCCAGCAGCCAGGCCGAACCCATCGCCTCGAGATCGGCGCGCTGACTCGGGGTCAAGCATCGTTCGGCGAGCGCGTCGCGATGATTGGCGATCACTCGCTCGTGGTTGCCGGCCACCGAAAAAAACCAGGGCTCGCCCAGCAGGCGCAGGGTGCCCAGCGAGTCTTCGCCGTAGTCAATCAGATCCCCCACGGCAATGACACGGTCCCGCTCGGGGGAAAAATCGTGCTTGTCGAGGATCTTCTCCAACAGCGACCGACTGCCGTGCAGATCGCCAACGATGAAATCCCGACCCTGCGGATTCTTCAAAAGCTGTTTGAATAACGTCATGTAATCTAAGCAACAACGCCTGCGCCACGGCATGCGACGGCAGTCTGGCATGCCAACAACGGTTGGATTGGGTCGACGCTCCGTCCGGGACATAAATCGGCAACGAGCTGGGAGACATCGGTGCCGCGCGAGGACGGGGCGGGCAGGCAGCCCGCCGATCGTATAATCGGTATGTTCGCTAAAAAATAGCGTCAGGTCAACAGCTTGGCCAACGCGTGATCCGGTTGTGGGCGGCGCCGCCAAACAACCCACTTTCACGATCAATTTTCCCCAAGATTTGCTGATACCCCATTGGATAATTAACCGAGTAAGGGGATGCGATTCGGTTTGCCCGGGCGTATGCTGTTGGACGGGATGCAATTCACACCCGTGACAATAAAAACCGACGAAAACCACTCAAGGAGGATTTTCATGAAAACCCGTTCCCTGTTCCCGGCCGCCTGGCTGATGCTACTCGCCGCATTCTCCTTCGGCAGTGCCGCGCATGCCGCGGATACCAGCAAGATCGAGAAGGTCGGCGGCAATACCCTGGCCCAGGAACACCTCGTGCTGCAGATCACCGAAAGTGACTTGCAGCGCCAGAACCTGGTGCTCAACGTTGCCAACAACGTCCTCAAGGCACGTGGTGGCCCCGACCAGATCGACGTCGAAGTCGTTGCCTTCGGTCCCGGCATCAGCATGCTGTTTGCCAACAACCATCACGCCGAGCGCATCCAGTCACTGGCCGATCAGGGCGTGCGCTTTTCCGCCTGCAAGAACTCGATTGCCGGCGCGACGCGCAAGCTTGGCAAGGAGCCGGAGATGAACTCGGCCGCCGTACCGGTCGACGCCGGCATTGCCCGTATCCTCGACCTGGTCGACGCCGGTTACGTGCTGGTTCGCCCGTAACGAACCGACCACCGCAGGCAAGCCGCCCCGGTTCCCTTTCGAGGGTCCGGGGCTTTTTTGTGCCCGATCAGGCCGTGTCCGATGCGCGCCGCCATCCTGCACGCACCCATCCGCAAGGCGTATGATCGACGGACCGCTCATTCACCGACAGGCCGATCCCCGTGTCCGACCTCGACGAAATCACGCCCGAACAGACGCTGCTTGACCAACTGAACCAGGCTTCCTCTCTGGAACCCTCACAACGCGCACAACTCCAGCATGTGCTCAGTTGCAGCCCGTTCATCCAGCAAAGCCTTGCCGCCGAACCCGGCATTCTCGATTACGTGATCAACGGCTGTGCGGACGACTTTCTCGGCGATGGGCTCGAGGCGCGCTTCACTCGACTCAGCGGCGCGGTCGACGCACGCCGGGCGCTGGAAACCGCGTCGTTCGGGCGGGAACTGCGCCGCCTGCGACGCCGCGAGATGATCCTGATCGCCTGGCGCGACCTCAACGGCATCGATGACACCGACGCCACCCTGCGCTCCCTGTCGAAACTGGCCGACTTCTGTGTCGCCGAGGCGCTGGCCTACCACGAGCATCACCTCCAGGCCCGCTTTGGTCAGCCACGTGGACCGAACGGCGAACCGATCGGTCTGGTCGTGATCGGCATGGGCAAACTCGGTGGCGACGAGCTCAATTATTCCTCGGATATCGACCTGATCTTCGCCTACGCCGAGGAAGGGGAGACCGACGGACGCAAGACCATCAGCAACGCGGAGTACTTCATCCGGCTTGGCCAGCGGCTGATCCGTTCGCTCGACGAGAAGACCGGCCATGGCTTTGTCTTCCGGGTCGACATGCGCCTGCGCCCCAACGGCGACGAGGGCCCGCTGGCAATGAGTTTCGACGGACTCGAGCTCTACTACGCCACGCGCGGGCGCGAATGGGAACGCTATGCCTGGATCAAGGCACGCGTGATCGCCGGTGACGCGGAGGCCGGCCGCGAGCTGATGGACATGCTGCGGCCGTTCGTTTTCCGTCGTTATCTCGACTTCGGCGCGTTCAGCCAGTTGCGCGAGATGAAGCGCATGATCGAGCGCGAGATGACCGATGCCGCCATGCACAACAACATCAAGTTGGGGCCCGGCGGCATCCGCGAGATCGAGTTCATCGGCCAGCTGTTCCAATTGCTGCGCGGTGGGCGCGAGCCGGCCCTGCAGGCACGTCGCCTGATCCCGGTACTCGCGATACTCGAGGAAATGGGCGAGCTGGAAGGGCACACCGTCACCGATCTGACCGTCGGCTACGACTTCCTGCGCCGGGCCGAGAACCGCCTGCAAATGCTGTACGACCACCAGACGCAGACCCTGCCGGACAACAAGTTCGATCAACTGCGTCTGGCGATCGCGATGGGATTCGAGGACTGGGGCTCGTTCCTGTACGCCCTCGACCAGCACCGTGATCGCGTTCACGGGCATTTCTCCGAGGTCCTGCGTCTGCCCGACGACGACGATGAAAGCGAGGAACCGCTGGAACGGGTCTGGAACGGACTGGGCAACGTCGCCGACCGCGTGGCCGTTCTCGAACGCCATGGCTTCGAACAGGCATCCGTACTCGAGCGGCATCTCTCGTCGTGGCGCGACACCCAGGGACCGGCGATCAGCGGCACGGTGGCCCAGCGACTCGACCAGCTGATGCCCGATCTGCTGCACGACATCAGCACCTACCAGGGCCAGGTCGCCATCCTCGATCGGATGCTCGACTTGCTCACGGCCATCCTGCGCCGCTCGGTCTACGTCGCGCTGCTGATCGAACAACCCCAGGCGCGACGCCAACTGGTCCGACTGGTCCACGGCAGCCCGTGGATTGCCTCGCTGCTGACGCAGCACCCGATCCTGCTCGACGAGTTGATCGATCCCGAAACGCTGTACGCCCCACCCAACAAGACCGAACTGGCGCAGGAACTCGGCGAACTGCTGGGCAAGTGTCCGCACGACGAGGAACGCAGCCTCGACGAGTTGCGTCGCTTCAAGCAATTGGCGACCCTGCGGGTGGCCGCCGCCGACGTGGTCGGCGCGCTGCCCGTCATGCGGGTCTCCGATCAACTCACCTGGATTGCCGAGGTGATCCTCGAGGCCGTTCACCAGCGTGCGCGCCAGCAGATCGAGGCGCGCCACGGCAAGCCGCGCGCACTCAACGAGGCCGGCGATGAATTCACTCCGGGGCTGGCCATCATCGGCTACGGCAAGCTCGGCGGGATCGAACTCGGTTACGGCTCGGACCTCGATGTCGTCTTCCTGCACGATTCCACCGATCGTGAGGCGGTCACCGACGGCGATCGATCAATCGACAACAGCCTGTACTTCGCCCGACTGGCACAGAAGATCACCCACACCCTGAGCATCCGCACGCCGGCCGGTGTTCTCTACGAGGTCGACACGCGCCTGCGCCCGGACGGGGTCGGCGGTCTGCTGGTCTCGTCGGTGAACGCCTTCGCGCAGTACCAGGCGGAACACGCCTGGGTCTGGGAGATGCAAGCGATGTGCCGTGCCCGCTTCGTGGCCGGCACCGACTCGGTCGGCGATACCTTCGCCGGGATACGGCGCCAGACACTGACCCAGGGGCGTGACCCGGCTGAGCTACGCGAGGCCGTGGTGGGCATGCGCCGCAAGATGCGCACGAACCAGGCCGAGACGCCGGCCGGGCTCTTTCATCTCAAGCGCGATGTCGGTGGCATCACCGACATGGAATTCCTGGTGCAGTACCTGTTGCTGCGGCATGCCGCCGACCACCCGGAGATCCTCGAGTTCACGGACAACATCCGTCAACTGGGTTCGCTCAGGGATGCCGGCCTGATCGACGCCGAGGCCAGTGAGGCGCTGATCCAGACCTACCGGACCCTGCGGGACGCCGGCCACCATCAGGCTCTGATGGGCAGTCGACCCGTGGTCGAGGCGCAAGCCTACGAAACGGAACGACAGGTCGTGATCGATCAATGGAAAACATTGATCGGCTGCGTGCCGCCGGGGACCGACAGCGATAGCTCGGAGTAGGTCCCTACACGCTCGACATCAGCTGCCGGGTGCGCCGTGCTCGAGCTCGAGTTCGAGTACCACGGGCGCATGATCCGACGGGCGCTCCCAGCGGCGCGGCTCCACGTCGATATGACAGGTACGGACGTGCTCGCGCAGGGGCTCACTGATCAGGATCAGATCGATCCGCAAGCCACGATTGCGACGGAAATTGGCCTGCCGGTAATCCCACCACGAAAACGCCTGCTCCGGTTGATCGAACAGGCGGAAGGCGTCGATCAGGCCCGTCCCGAGGATGCGATCGAGTGCGTCGCGCTCGGGGCGGCTGCAGAGGATCCGGTCCCGCCAGGCTTCGGGGTCATGGACATCGGCATCCGTCGGCGCGATATTGAAATCCCCGATCACCACGCGTTTGGCGTAACGGCCGGCCTCTTCGGCCAGCCACCGGGTCAGGGCTTCCAGCCAGGAAAGCTTGTAGGTGTACTTCTCCGAACCGACGGCCTCGCCGTTGACCACGTAGAGGTTGATCACCCGCAGGTCACCGAAGGTCGCGGCAATCACCCGCCGCTGGGGGTCGTCGAAGCCGGGAATGTCGGTGATGACGTCGGTCGGTGCCGGCCAGTGGGATGGATACAGCCAGGCGACGCCGTTGTAGGTCTTCTGGCCGTTGGCAATCACCTGATAGCCGGCCGCCACGATCGTCTCGCGATCGATCGCCTCATCGAGCTGCTTTAACTCCTGCAAACCGAGCAGGGTGGCGGGCTGATCGGCCAACCACTCCAGCACCTGCGGCTGACGGACCTTGAGCGAATTGACGTTCCAGCTGGCGATGTTCATGTGAGTCTGCCTCGAGCGAAATCCCTGGGCCAAATTGCTGGGGCCATTCTCGCAGAATCCGGACGACCTGCGGGTCGTCAGAACGGCGTGCGAATCCCTTGGGCGATCAGCCAGATCACGAACAACACCAACGCGACGGCGATGAACGCGCCCGCCTTGTGGGTCTTGCGGCGTATCAGCGTTTCCTGCGGCAGCCCGGAAAGGATGAACGGCTCACCACCGCGTGGTCGATACAGAAGATGAACGGTGTTGTTGGCGCTCAATCGGGGACGATCGGCTTCGCTGAGTTCCTTTTCCGCCTGGGACTGGGCCAGGCGCATGGCCCAGTCCCACTCACGTGTTGAAATCTCGCCATCGCCATCCAGATCGAAGCGATCACGGGCCGCCTGGTCGTGTTTCCATTCCTGTAACAGGTCACGCCGGCGCCGTTCGATCGCCTCCCGGTCGGAGATACCCTCGTTTCGATGCCCGCGGGTTTCAAGCCAGCCGAGCACATAAATCGACTGGTCGGGGAGCAACAGCCGTTCGGTGTAGCGATACGGCTTGCCGCCAAAACCGAGCGAGGAGAACGATGCCCAGTCAGACCGCGAGGCGCGTTCGCGCCAGCGTCGACTCGAGTGCGGAATCACCCGGGCATGATCTGGATCGACAAACGCCTCGCCGGTCCCGTCGTCCACCCGAAACAGGGCGTCGCTCGTCCGCTGCTCGAGGGTCACCCAGTGGCGATTCTTGCCACTGGACTCGAGCCGTTCGATCTTCATGTCGAACCACAGACACGGGGTGAAACTCAACGGTGAGTAAAGGGGATGATCGTCGATCACTCGGCCGATGCCCTGGATCTCGTTGAAGCCCTGGGCAGCTGAACGGAGCTTGGCGGTGGGGGTATGCGCGATGATCCGCGCACGGGCGAGGGTACGAAAACCCACGAACAGGCAGACCAGCAGCAGGATCAGCAACCCCAGCCAGAGCACGAGGTAAAAGCCCGGGTCGAGCCCGATCAGCCAATCGGAAATGCTGTCCTGCATGAAGTGGAACCAGACGGCGCGTGACGGCCGGGATCAGCTGAACAGGGCCTTCACGTCGACGTCTTCGGTGGTCTTGCGGTCGAACTCCAGCAGGCGGAAGGCCCGGAAGCGGAACAGCTGCGCGATCACGACATCCGGGAACTGTTCGATGCGGATATTGTTGGTATTGACGGCGGCGTTGTAGAACTCGCGCCGGTCGGCGATCTCGTTCTCCAGTCCGCTGATGCGCTGCTGCAGGTGCTGGAAGGTCTCGTTGGCCTTGAGCTCGGGGTAGGCCTCGGCCACCGCGAACAGGTTGCCCAGGCCGAGGCGCAGGCCCTGCTCGGCACTGCCCAGCGCGCCGACGTCGCCGCGCTGCTGGGCGTCATTTACCGCCGCGCGTGCCTCCATGACCCGTTCGAGCGTATCGCTTTCGTAGTGCATGTACTGACGGGCGGTCTCGACCAGCTTGGGCAACTCGTCGTGACGCTGACGAAGCAGCACGTCGATATTCGACCAGGACTGCGAAACGTTGTGCTTCAGCCGCACCAGGCCGTTGTAGATGATGATCCCCCAGATAAGGGCCAGCACCAGCAGGAAAACGATGATCGACAGCGCGATGCCCATGGTTTGGACGCCTCCGTGGCTACCCCGCCGCGACGGGGTTCAGTTGTTTCAATAACGGCGGGTTATACGTCGATATTGGACGCCGACAGCGCGAATTTCTCGATGAACTCACGTCGCGGCTCGACCAAATCGCCCATCAGGACCGTAAACACCGAATCGGCGGCAACCGCGTCCTCGATTCGTACCTGCAGCAGCCGGCGCGTGTCCGGGTTCATGGTGGTTTCCCACAGCTGATCCGGGTTCATCTCGCCCAGACCCTTGTAGCGCTGTACCGCCAGGCCACGACGCCCCTCGGCCATCAACCAGTCGATCGCCTGTTCGAAACGCTCGATCGGCTGGCGACGCTCACCACGGACCACCTCGGCCCCCTCGGTGATCAACCCATCCAGCCGTTCGCCCAGATCGGCCAACAGGCGGTATTCGTTGCCACTGAAGAAGCCGGCCGGGATGGAGGTTTCATGTGAAACACCGTGCTGGCTGCGCTCGATGCGGAACAGGTGGCCATGCTCGCCGGCCTCCATCGACACGCCGTATTCCACCCCGGCATCGGCGATGGCATTGAGCATACCGTTGAAGTGCCCCAGCCAGCCAGCGAGGCGCGACTCGTCGTCCATCATGGACGAATCGAGACGCCCGATCTGCATCAATGCCTTGAGCGCGTTGAGGTCGAAACGGTTGGCCATGCGTTCGACCATCGCCTGGGCCGAGAGGTATTCCCGCGCCAACGACTCGAGCCCCGGCCCGGAGATGGGCGGGGTGTTCTCGCCCAGTTCCAGGCGTGCGCCGTCGACCGCCTGCTGCAACAGGTACTGGTTCAGGGCCAGGTCGTCCTTCAGGTACTGCTCCTGCTTGCCCTTCTTGACCTTGTACAGCGGCGGCTGGGCGATGTAGACGTGACCACGCTCGACCAACTCGCCCATCTGGCGATAGAAGAAGGTCAGCAGCAACGTGCGGATGTGACTGCCATCGACGTCCGCGTCGGTCATGATGATGATGCGGTGATAGCGCAGCTTGTCCGGGTTGAAGTCCTCCCGACCGATGCCGCAACCCAGCGCGGTGATCAGCGTGCCTACCTCGACCGAGGAGAGCATCTTGTCGAAGCGGGCCTTCTCCACGTTGAGGATCTTGCCCTTCAGCGGCAGGATCGCCTGCGTGCGCCGGTCGCGGCCCTGCTTGGCCGAGCCGCCCGCGGAGTCACCCTCGACCAGGTACAGCTCGGAGAGAGCCGGGTCCTTCTCCTGGCAGTCGGCCAGCTTGCCGGGCAGGCCCGCAATGTCGAGCGCGCCTTTGCGGCGGGTCATCTCGCGGGCACGCCGGGCCGCCTCGCGAGCGCGGGCCGCCTCGATGATCTTCGAGGTGATCGCCTCGGCATCCTGGGGATTTTCCTCGAGAAAATAGGCCAGGTGCTCGGCGGTCATCGACTCGACCGCGGTCTTCACCTCGGAGGAAACCAGCTTTTCCTTGGTCTGCGAGGAGAACTTCGGGTCGGGCACCTTGACCGAGATCACCGCCACCAGGCCCTCGCGCCAATCCTCACCGGTGGTGTTGACCTTGGCTCTCTTGAGGATGCCGTTGCGATCCATGTAGTCGTTGAGCGTGCGGGTGAGCGCGGTGCGAAAACCGGTCAGGTGCGTACCACCGTCACGCTGCGGGATGTTGTTCGTATAGCAGAACAGGTTTTCCTGGTAGGTGTCGTTCCACTGCAGCGCCAGCTCGATGCCGACCTCGTCACGATCGCCGGTCAGGTAGATCACGTTCTTGTGGATCGGCGTCTTGCCCGTGTTCAGGTGCTCGACGAACGCGCGGATGCCGCCCTCGTAGTAGAACGTGTCGGCACGGCCGCTCTGCTCCTCGGACAGCGAGATATAGACGCCCGAATTGAGGAACGACAGCTCGCGCAGCCGCTTGGCCAGGATGTCGTAGTGGAAGGTGACGTCGGTGAAGATCGTCTGGCTGGGCAGAAAACGGATCTGGGTGCCGGAACGCTCGGTGGGACCCGCGTCCTTGAGCGAATACTGCGGCTCGCCCAGGTGGTATTCCTGCACCCAGCGACGGCCCTGGCGCCAGATGGTGAGATCCAGGCGGTCGGAAAGCGCGTTGACCACCGAGATGCCCACGCCGTGCAGGCCGCCGGACACCTTGTAGCTGTTCTGGTCGAACTTACCGCCGGCGTGCAGCACGGTCATGATGACCTCGGCGGCCGAACGGCCCTCTTCCTCGTGCAGGTCGGTGGGAATGCCGCGACCGTCGTCCGTGACCGACACCGAGCCGTCGGCGTGAAGCGTCACGTCGATCTTGGTGCAGTGGCCGGCCAGCGATTCATCGACCGCGTTATCCACCACCTCGAACACCATGTGGTGCAGGCCGGTGCCGTCGTCGGTGTCGCCGATGTACATCCCGGGGCGCTTGCGCACCGCGTCGAGCCCCTTGAGGACCTTGATACTGCTGGAGTCGTAAATGTTATCGGCGCTCATGTAGCTCTTGTCCCTTCCTGTCGCAGCGGTCCTGTCGGCGGCGCTTGCCGGACCGGACCGGTCCACCGGGAGATCGGCCGGCTGGCCAATCCGTCCCGATCGTTCCGACGGTGTCTCAAAACCTTTTGATCATACCATTTTCCGGCCCAACCTCGGACCGCACTGGTCATCGAACTACCTGTTCGGGCTCGTCACCACTCACCGCGGCGTGATCTGGCCTGCCGAAACCGCAAAGCGTGCATCGATATCACCCTCGCCATCGATGGCATCGGCAGCGATCACGCTGACGAACGCCTGGTGGCCACTCTGGCCCAGATAATCCAGCACCCGGCGGCGATTGTCGGCATCGAGCTCCGAGGCCAGGTCGTCGAACAGCACCACCGCGGGCTCACCGCGTACCTCGGCCCAGAGATCCAGCACCGCCAGGTGCAGGAGTACCACCAGCATCTTGATCTGGCCACGGGAGGCGACCTGCCGGGCCTCGTGATCATCGAGCGCAATCTTGATATCCGCCCGGTGGGGGCCGAACAGGCTTGCCTGCTGGTCACGTTCGCGATCGGCGCCCTGGCACAGGGCCTCCTCGAGCTCCAGGTCCTGGCGATAGCCGGGCAGGTAGCGTAGCGAAAGCGAGCTGCTCGGTAGCATCCGTTCGAGGAGCCCGGCGATCCGTTGGTTGAGATCCTCGAGCACGGTTCGTCGGGCCGTCTCCAACCGGCGAGCGGTCTCGAGGTAGAGCTGATCCCAGGCCGGTTCGCGGCGCCCACGGCGCAGCAGGGCATTGCGCTGCTTGAGCGCGCGCTGGAAATCGCGGTGGATTGCGTGGAAGTCGGGCTGGGCGTAGAAGCCAACGCGGTCGAGAAAGCGACGGCGGTGATCCGGCGAGCCGAGAACGAGGTCATCGGATTGCGGGTGCAGGGCAAGCACCGGCAACAGCCGGGCCAGTTCGCTCAACCGGGAGACGTTTTCCTGGTCGACCCGCAGGGTCATGCTGCGGCGATCGCGTTGCAGGGCGAGCCGATGGGCGTTGTGGCCCGTCTGGGTCTTCACCTCGGCACGCAGCAGGAGATCGTCGGCACCGTGTCGAATCAGTTCGCTGGCGTTGTTGCCGCGAAAGGAGCGACCGAGGCTCAAGGTGTGAATGGCCTCGAGCAGGCTGGTCTTGCCGGCACCGTTGGCCCCGCTGATCAGATTGATGCCGGCCGCCGGTTCGAGATCGAGCGGTTCGAGGTTGCGGAACCGTTCGACATGCAGTGTTGCCAATCGGGTCACGTCAAGCCGCTTAGATCTTCATCGGCATGAGGACGTAGCGGGTCCGGATGGCGTCTTCGTCGGTCGGCAGGATCAGGGCGCTGGATTCGGGAGTCTCGAAATCCATGCGGACCTGCATGTCGTCGACATGCGAGAGAATAGCCAGCATGTAACTGATATTGAACGCAATTTTCAGGTCATCGCCCTGGTAGTGCACCGGGATTTCCTCGCGAGAGGATTCCTGGTCGCTGTTGATCGCCTCGATCGCCAGCCGGTCGGACTGCAGGTGGTAATGCGCACCGGCGAAGCGGTCGGTGTTGAGCACTGAGGCGCGTTGCAACACCTGCTTGAGGCTTTCCCGATCGACGTGAACCTGCTTGCTGTTGTTCTTCGGGATGACCCGTTCGTAATCCGGGAATCGACCGTCAATCAGCTTGCTCACCATGCGCTGCTGGGCGAGCTTGAGTTCGATCTGTTGGGTGCTGACCAGCAGTTCGACCGGCGAATTGTCGTCACGATCGAGGGCGCGCATCAGTTCCATCACCATTTTGCGCGGCACGATGATGCGCAGGGTGTCCTCGATCGATTGCTGGCTGTCGGTCTCGGCGAGTGCCAGGCGATGTCCGTCGGTGGCTACGCAACGAATCCGTTCCGGGCTGACTTCGAACAACAGGCCGTTGAGGAAGTAACGGACATCCTGCTGGGCCATCGAGAACTGGGTCTTGTCGAGCATGGCGCGAAGCCGATCCTGTCCCAGTACGAGTCGGTATTCCTCGGTGGTTGCCTCCATGCGCGGGTATTCGTCAGCGGGCAGGCAGCCGAGTCGGAACACGCTGTGGCCAGCCTGAACGATCACGAAGCCTTCCTCGCGGCGAATGACGATCTGTGATTCGGCGGGGATCGCTCGGATGATGTCGTGGAGCTTGCGTGCGTTGACCGTGGTTCGACCCGGCTGCGTGCCGTCGGCAGGACACTCGCTTTCCAGTTGAATCTCGAGATCGGTGCCGGTGAGTTGGAGCCGATCGTCATCTACCTCGAGCAGCAGGTTACCCAAAATCGGCATTGTCTGGCGCTTTTCGACGCCTCCGATTACCCGGTTGATGGCATCAAGCAGGTCCGGTCGACTGACGGTCAATTGCATGGCAGGCAGTTCCTCTGAATCAATAACAGATGTTTTTATTCTGTTGATGATGATGAATGTGATGTAGCCACTTTCCTTGGGATAAGTGCAAAAAGTCTATCTTAATCAGTAGCTTTTCGTACCTAACAGATTGGCTCAATGCCGTGGGACGGCCTGTGTACGGATTGGGACGGTTTGGGGATAACTCCAGATTCGTCAATTCATCCACATGTTTCCCAGCACCTGTCCCCCTGATGTGCGCGGCTTGTCCCCAGGCCCGGCGGCGATCACACATTCAGCGTGTGTCGCAGCAGGTTGTAGTCGTCATTGATCTTGCTGTCGCTTTCCCGAAGCTCCTCGATCTTGCGCACCGCGTGCAGCACGGTGGTGTGATCGCGCCCGCCGAATGATTCACCGATCTCGGGCAGGGAGTGATTGGTCAACTCCTTGGCCAGTGCCATCGCGAGTTGGCGTGGCCGTGCGATCGAGCGAGTGCGACGAGCGCCGGTGAGTTCCTGGATCTTGACGTTGTAGTACTTGGCGACCGTGCGCTGAATGTTGTCCAGCGTGATCATCTTGGCATGGGCCGAGATCATGTCTTTGAGTGCATCCTTGGTCGACTCGATGGTGATCGGCCGTTTGGAAAACTGCGTGGTCACGATCACGCGTCGCAGGGCGCCCTCGAGTTCCCGGATATTCGCCTGGATGCGGCGTGCAATGAAAAAGGCGACGTCCGAATCCAGATCGATGCCTGACTGCTCGGCCTTGCTGTGCAGGATGGCGACCCGGGTTTCCATGTCCGGTGGCTCGACCGCGACCGTCAGCCCCCAGCCAAAGCGTGACTTGAGTCGTTCCTCGAGTCCTTCGATCTCCTTCGGGTAGCGATCGCAGGTCATCACGATCTGCTTGCCCTGCTCGACCAGCGCATTGAAGGTGTGAAAGAACTCCTCCTGGCTGCGTGGCTTGGTGGCGAAGAACTGGATGTCGTCGATCAGCAGCGCGTCGATGCCGCGGTAGAAATTCTTGAATTGCTCGGTGTTGTTATTGCGGATCGCGGTAATCATTTCCTGCACGTACCGCTCGCTGTGCAGATAGATCACGCGCCGGTCGCCCTGCTGTTCGATGATCTGATTACCCACTGCGTGCATCAGGTGGGTCTTGCCCAGGCCAACCCCGCCGTAGATCAGCAACGGGTTGTAGCTGGCCCCGGCATTGGCGGCGACCTGCTGGGAGGCCGCACAGGCGAGTTGGTTGGATTTGCCCTGGACGAAGGTTTCGAAGGTAAAGCCGCGATTGAGATTGTGCGAAAAACCGCCGGCGTCGTTGTCTCCCGGCTCGACCGGTTCGCGTTCGACCGGGCTTGGCCTGGCAGGCCGAGAGGGCGCGGGGGACGGGCGACTGGTCGGGGGCGTACTGGGCGCCGTCGATGGCTTGGGATGGCTGCGCCCTGCCTCGCCGATGCGCAACGAGACATCAAGCTCGGGTTGCCCGGAAATCTCGCGGGCGTGCACGCGAATGCGCTCGAGCAACTTCTGATTGACCCAGTCGAAGGCAAAGCGATTGGGCGCCCACAGCACCCATTGCTCGTCACTGGCCTGTTCGGCCTGTAACGGGAATATCCACATGGTCAGCTGATCGTTCGGCAGCTCTTGGGCCAGACGATCGATGCATTGTTGCCACATCGGGAAATGCTGCATGACGACGGTCGTTCTCCACCGGTTCGGGGTCGGCTCAGGCATCGCGACACGAATCATGATTGCCGCAGAGGGACGGGATGACGGGGCTTTCCAGCTTGCTAGCCACCGTTTTTCCGCTTCTCGACCGGCCATCAGCCCGCCGTTGAATCGCGGCGGTATTGGCCAAAAAGCCGGCAGGCCAGTGGCCTTGATGATTTCGTGTCGCGATGCCTCGGACAAGGCGCGGATGATAACATCCACCCCGATCGATCGACATCTTATCCACAAGATACGAGACGGTCGCGCATCAGTGGGAAAACCTGATGACCGGTGGGTGCTTTCTGCCCGGGATTCGAGGCGTCGAGGCCTTGTATCCTGGCCTCTTGATACGCCGCCCTTGACAGCAGCCCCCGGTCTGTCAGAGTATTCGGCCCCTTTTTCAAGCGGATACGGTCGATCAATTCGACCCGAACGGACCGGCCAGACCGGTTTTTCCGACTACCTATCACCGACCTGAATCAATACTGGGACGTCGTCATGAAAAGAACCTTTCAGCCGAGCAACCTGCGCCGCAAGCGGACCCACGGCTTTCGTGCCCGCATGAAGACCCGTGGTGGTCGCGCCATCATCAACGCCCGTCGTGCCAAGGGCCGCAAGCGTCTGTCTGCCTGAGGCAGATGACTTCTGCGCCGCCCGAGGCCCTGACCTCCGGGGCCGACAGCACGGAACCGGCCGCCATTCGTGGCGGCCGGTTTCCGCGTTCGGCCCGTCTGCTTTCCGGACGGGACTACCAGAGCGCCCTGCGCGACGGTAGCCGGGTGCATACGGCCAACCTGATGCTGGCCTGGCGCGCCAATCCGGAAGGCGAGCCACGCCTGGGATTGGCCATCAGCCGCAAGCGGGTGCGACTTGCCCATGAGCGTAATCGGGTCAAACGCGTTGCCCGCGAACATTTTCGTCTGGGTCGCGCCGAGTTGCCCGGCATGGACGTCGTCGTGCTGGCCAAGTCGGGGGTAGACGGTTTGTCCATGCCCGATCTGCACCGCCAGATGCGGCAGGCCCTGAACAAGGCGAGCCGGAAATGCGCCGCGTCCTGATTGGACTGGTCAAGGGCTATCGCCTGCTGATCAGCCCGATGCTGCCGCCTTCCTGTCGTTTCTACCCGACCTGTTCCGAGTATGCCGTCGAGGCCCTGTCACAACACGGTGCACTCAAGGGTGGCTGGTTGACCTTGCGTCGACTGGGACGTTGTCATCCTTTTTGCGTCGGCGGCGTCGATCCGGTGCCTGGCACCTCGTCGGAGCCCAGCTGCTCCCGCTGCGACGCCGATTCCGACGCCGAATCTACCGTTTCCCGAGCCGATGCCCGTCACGGGCCCCACGCCGTTCAATCGCGAGACTGAAAGACTCCCATGGAACAACGCCGCCTGATCTTGATCATCGCCCTGGGCTTCGTCCTGATCCTGCTCTGGCAGGCCTGGCTGGGAGAGAACTCGTCCCCGGCCGAGCGCAGCAACGTCGCCCAGACGACCGAACAGGCGGCCGGGAACGACCGTCGAGCCGACGACCTGCCCAGCTCCGGCGGGCCGTCCTCGGGCGGTTCGGGTGGTGATGTGCCCTCCGCGGCCGGCGGCGGGGAAAGCAATAGCTCCGCGGCGACCGACCGGGTGCGTGTCGAGACCGACGTGCTCTCGATCGAGCTTGATCCGAACGGCGGCGTGATCCGCCAGGCCGACCTGCTGGACTATCCGGTCGAACTCGACCGGCCGGATGAGCCGGTGCGTCTGCTTCAGGACAGCAGTGGCTTTACCTACATCGCCCAGTCCGGCTTGATTGGTACGAAGAACGCCCCGGCCCCGGATCACCATGCCACCTTCCAGTTAGAGCAGCCCGTGTATCGGCTCGCCGACGGTGAGTCCGTGCTCAAGGTGCCGATGACCTGGGAAGAGGACGGCATTCGGGTTACCAAGACCTACCTGTTCAAGCGCGGTTCGTACGCAGTTGACCTGCGCTACAGGGTGGAGAACACCACCGACGCCGAGTGGCGCGGTCAGCAATACCGTCAGCTGACTCGCTCGGGCTCCACTCCCGGCATGCAGCTGATGCACACCTACACCGGCGGCGCCTACGCGGGCACGCCTCCGGGCGGCGGCGATCGACTCAACTACGAGAAGATCGAGTTCGACGAGATGGCCAAGATCAAGCTGCAGAAGGATCTGCAGGACGGTTGGGCCGGGATCATCCAGCACTACTTCATGAGTGCCTGGGTGCCGTCGACCCCCGAACAGGTGAACCAGTACTACACCCTGCGCAGTCAGAATGACGGCTTTACGGTCTACAGCCTGGGGCTGATCTCGCCGGTCACCGCGGTGGCGCCGCAGTCCACCGAGACGCTGGAGTCGATCCTCTACGTCGGGCCGAAGATCCAGTCGAAACTCGATCCACTGGCCACCGGCCTGCACCTGGCGGTTGATTTCGGCATTCTCACCGTCATCTCCGAGCCGATCTTCTGGCTGCTCGATTTCTTCCATGACTGGGTCGGCAACTGGGGTTGGGCGATCGTGCTGGTCACCATGGTGATCAAGCTGCTCTTCCTGTGGCCATCGGCGATCAGCTATCGATCGATGGCGCGCATGCGGGCGGTCACGCCGAAGATGCAGGCATTGAAGGAGCGCTTCGGCGACGACAAGCAGCGCCTCTCCCAGGAGATGATGAAGCTCTACCAGAAGGAGAAGATCAATCCGCTGGGTGGTTGTCTGCCGATCCTGATCCAGATCCCGGTCTTCATCGCGCTCTACTGGGTGCTGGTCGAGTCGGTCGAGTTGCGCCAGGCGCCGTGGATCCTGTGGATCAACGACCTGACCCAGAAGGACCCGTACTTCATCCTGCCGCTGCTGATGGGTGCCTCGATGTTCCTGCAGCAGAAGCTCAACCCGGCACCGGTCGATCCGATGCAGAAGAAGCTCTTCCAGTGGCTGCCGGTGATCTTCACGGTGTTCTTCGCCTTCTTCCCGGCGGGCCTGGTGCTCTACTGGTTCGTCAACAACCTGCTTTCGATCATCCAGCAGGCGATCATCACCCGCCGGGTGGAAAAGCAGATGGCGGCCCAGAAGGGGTCGAGCTGATCGGCGGCGATGTTTCCCGTGAAACATCGCATCCGTGCCGGCAGTAATCGGATCACTTCATGAGCGCGATACCGGTCGACACGATCTGCGCGGTGGCGACCGCCGCCGGCCGGGCCGGTGTGGGCGTCGTCCGGCTCTCCGGGCCCGAGGCGCTTGCCATCGTGCAACGCCTGAGCGGCATCGAACCCCGTCCGCGCCATGCCCATTACGTGACGCTGAGCCGTCCGGAAAGCGACGAGGTGCTGGACGACGGCATCCTGCTGTATTTTCCGGGGCCGCATTCGTACACCGGGGAGGACGTGGTCGAGTGGCAGGGGCACGGCAACCCGGTGCTGCTGGATGCGGCCGTTGCGGCGATGATCGACTGCGGCGCGCGCACCGCCCGGCCCGGGGAATTCACCGAGCGGGCCTTCCTCAATGGCCGTATGGACCTCGCGCAGGCCGAGGCGGTCGCCGATCTGATCGAAGCGGGTTCCACGCAGGCGGCCACCGCCGCGCGTCGGTCGTTGACCGGCGCGTTCTCGCGCCGCGTGGATGCCTTCGTCGAGCACCTGATCCATCTGCGAATGTACATCGAGGCGGCCCTCGATTTCCCCGAGGAGGAGATCGATTTCCTTTCCGACACGCGTCTACGGGATCAACTGGTGGACTTGCGCGAGGAGTTGGCCGACTTGCTGGGCCGCACCGGCGAAGGCGTCCGGCTGCGCGAGGGCTTACAACTCGTGATCGTCGGTCAACCCAATGCCGGCAAGTCGAGTCTGCTCAACCAATTGGCTGGCGAATCGCGCGCCATCGTCACCGAGATTGCCGGCACCACCCGCGACGTGCTGCGTGCCGAGATCATGCTCGACGGCCTGCCCCTGCACGTGATCGATACCGCCGGTCTGCGCGAGAGCCGTGATCCGATCGAGCAGGAAGGTATTCGCCGCGCCTGGCAGGAAATCGAGCGCGCCGATCTGATCCTGCACCTGATCGACGGCGCGCGCGGCCGGTCGGCCGAGGACGAGGCGACGCTGGCGCGTTTGCCCGACAAGCCGCTGTTGACCGTGATCAACAAGGTCGATCTGACCGACGAGTCGCCCTCCGAGACGATCGAGAACGGCACGCTGCGCCTGAGCGCACGGACTGGGGGCGGCGTGGATGCGTTGCGTCGTGAGCTGCGGCAACTGGCCGGGGTGTCCGATCGGACCGAGGACCCGTTCATCGCGCGTCGTCGGCACCTCGAGGCCCTCGAACGCGCCCGGGAAAACCTGACCGAGGCGTCGGATTCTCTGGCGCTGGGAGCGGGTGAACTGGCTGCCGAGTCATTGCGCCGCGCGCAGTCCGCGATGGAGGCGATCACCGGGCGCTACACCGCCGATGACCTGCTGGGCGAGATCTTCGGCAGCTTCTGTATCGGCAAGTGAGTGGCAATAATCCAAGCATGACGCTTGGTTGAAGGGCCAGAGCCCTCGCGCTTTAATACCCGATCGATTTTTCTTGGGACACTCGGGCCGTGTCCGGTCTTCCCTTTGGGTAGAGGAGCGCCGCCATGCTGTCGATGGAGTACCAGCCACCGATCGACATTCGACAGGTCACCGGCCAAGTGGTCGGGCTGGGGACCCACCGGGCCCTGCAATCGAAGACCGATTGCGAGGGCATCATCATCCAGGCGAGCCGATCGCTGGCCGAGATTTCCGGCTTCGCGGTCGACGAGTTGATCGGTCAGCCGCACAACATCCTGCGCCACCCGGACATGCCCGACACCCTGTACTACCTGATGTGGCAGACGATCCAGGCCGGCGACGAGTTCTTCGGCATCGTCAAGAATCGTTGCAAGAACGGCGATCATTACTGGGTACTCACCCGCGTCGCGCCGATCGTGCGCGACGGCCAGACGCAGGGGTACACCTCGGCCCGCTTCCTGCCGCGCGCGGAGGTCGTGCCGGAGTGGGAGAAACTGTTTGCCGACATGCGCGCCGCCGAGCAGCGTAGCGGGCACGCCGACGAGCGACGCTTCGCGCCGGCGATCGAGGTGATGAACCGGTTCGTTCGCCGCCACGGCTATGCCAGTCTGCCGCAAATGGTGCTGTCATCCCGGGCCTGAGGGCCACAAGCAGGATGCCGTTGCCCGCACCTCAACCCGCTGAGCGCCATTGGCTTTCGCTCGATCCGGCAAAGCCGGACGAACTGCCTCGTATCGCCGCACTGGCCGAATTCATCTGGTGGCGCTGTTACCCGCCCATCATCGGCCCAGCGCAGGTCCACTACATGCTCGGGCGCGGCTACGCCCTCCCGGCACTATGCGAGGCGCATCACGGCGGGACACGCTTTTCCCTGCTGCGGTTGGTCGGCCTGCCGATCGGCTTTTCGGCCTGGCGGCACGAAGACGGCGAGGCGTTTCTCGACAAGCTCTACCTGCATCCCGGGTTTCACGGCCAGGGGCTGGGCCACTGGTTGATCCAGGCCACCTGCCGGCAGATCGCGGGCGAGGGCATCGATCGGGTCCGGTTGCGGGTCAATCGACACAATGATCCGGCCATACGCGCCTACCAGCGGGCCGGCTTTCTCGTCTCGGGCAGCGATTGCCAGCCGATCGGTGGTGGCTTCGTCATGGACGATTACCTCATGTATCGCACGGGTCTTCTCGGGCTTTTGTTAGACTGACCAGTCGGCCCCGCGCTTTGGTGGGGCACGGTTTGCCAGTGCCCCGGGAGGTTGTCGATGCCGCAAGAGACCGAACTCAACGATTTGCAGGTGTTCCCCGACGGGGTGCGGCAGGTGACTTGTCGCGATTGCCTGGCCGAGGCCTCCAAGAAACTGGGTTTCTCCTTTTCCATGGCATTCCAGCCGATCGTCGACATCGATCGCCACGAGGTCTACGCCTACGAGGCACTGGTGCGCGGTCCCAACGGCGAATCGGCCCGCAGCGTGCTCGATCAGGTCAATGCTCAAAACCGGTATTACTTCGACCAGGCCGCGCGCGTGACCGCGATCCGCCTGGCCTCCGAGCTGGGGATCGAGGCGAATCTGAGCATCAATTTCATGCCCAATGCCGTCTACAAGCCACAGGCCTGCATCCGCGCGACCATGGAGGCGGCCGCCATCTACGGCTTTGATCCCAAGCGGCTGATCTTCGAGGTCACCGAGTCCGAGCGCATCACGGACCGTGGTCACCTGCGGGCGATCTTCGACGAGTACCGCGAGCGCGGGCTGATGCGGGCGATCGACGACTACGGCGAGGGCTTCGCCGGACTGAATCACCTGATCGAGCTCGAGCCCGATCTGGCCAAGATCGATCTCAACCTGGTGCGAGGCGTCGATCAGCACCGCAGCAAGCAGGCGGTGATCCGATCGACCGCGATGCTGTGCGAGGAAATGGGGATCGAACTGATCGCCGAGGGGGTCGAGACGCGCGAGGAATACGAGACATTGCGCACGCTGGGCCTCAACCGCTTTCAGGGGTACTGGTTCGCCAGGCCCGGGTTCGAGACACTCCCGACCCCCGAGATGCCCTGATTCCGCCCGCGTTTGACAGCGACTGAACCCCTTTCATCGATGATTTTATGCCCCCAGAAACTGCCCCCGACATCCGACTGACCCAGTACAGCCACGGCGCGGGTTGTGGCTGCAAGATCGCCCCGGCCCTGCTCGATGACATGCTGGTCTCGAGCCTGACCCCGATAGAGCCCGATCCCCGCCTGCTCGTGGGCAACGATTCGCGCGACGATGCCGCCGTCTTCGATCTCGGCGACGGCAGCGCGGTGATCTCGACCACCGATTTCTTCATGCCGATCGTCGACGACCCGTTCACCTTCGGCCGGATCGCGGCGACCAACGCCATCAGTGATGTCTATGCCATGGGCGGGCAACCGTTGCTGGCCATCGCCATCCTCGGCTGGCCGATCGACAAGCTGGGCCCGGAGGTGGCCGCGGCCGTGATCGACGGCGGACGCAGTGCCTGCTTTGATGCCGGCATCACGCTGGCCGGCGGGCACTCGATCGATGCGCCCGAACCCATCTTCGGCCTGGCGGTGACTGGTCGCGTCGAGCTTGAGCGGCTCAAGCGCAATGACACCGCCCGCGCCGGCGATCATCTTTTCCTGACCAAACCCCTCGGGGTCGGGGTGCTGACCACGGCACAGAAGAACGGCGTGCTTGACGCCGCGCATGCCGATCTCGCTCCGCAGAGCATGACGCGGCTGAACGTGATCGGGCCCGAGTTGGCGGCGATCGAGTCGGTCACCGCCATGACGGATGTCACCGGCTTCGGGCTGGGCGGGCATTTGCTCGAGCTTGTGCGCGGCAGCCGTCTGCGCGCCGAGATCGACGTGGCGAGCCTGCCGCTGATCGAGGCGGTCGCCGACTACATCGCCGCCGGCCAGATGCCGGGCGGCACCGGTCGGAACTTCGCCAGCTACGGACGCGAGCTCGGCGAGATGAGCGCATTCGCCCGGGCGATCGTCTGTGATCCGCAGACCTCTGGTGGGCTGCTGGTGTCGGTCCGTCCCGAGGCGGCCGAGGCGGTTGCCTCGCTACTGGCCGACGCCGGGTTGCATGCCGCTCCCATTGGACGCCTGCTCGAGGAGAACGAAGGCCCGCGCGTGGTCTTCCACGAGGGCGGCTTGGCGTGAGCGGGCGTGCCGATCTGCCGATCGTGACCGATATCGCCTCGATCTTCCTCGACGAGCGGCCGATGCTGGACGTCCGCGCGCCGGTAGAATTCGAGCAGGGGGCGTTTCCCGGGGCAGAGAATCGGCCACTTCTCACCGACGAGGAACGCCACCAGGTCGGCATTCGTTACAAGGAGGCCGGCCAGGACGCGGCAATCGCACTGGGCTACGAGCTGGTCGATACGGACGAAAAGGCACGCCGGGTGGCCCGGTGGCAGGCGTTCGCCGAGGCGCATCCCGATGGCCTGCTCTACTGTTTTCGTGGCGGGCTGCGCTCGCGACTGACCCAACAAATGCTGTTCGAGGAGGCGGGGATAACCTATCCGCGCGTCGCCGGTGGCTACAAGGCCATGCGTCGGTTTCTGCTCGACGCACTGGAAACGCAGGCGACCGACGCGCCCCTGATCATGCTGGGTGGACGCACCGGGGTGGGCAAGACGCCGTTCCTGTTGCGCTTCGAACGGCATCTCGACCTCGAGGGGCGTGCGCGCCACAAGGGCTCGGCCTTCGGTCGCGAGCCGGAACCGCAGCCCATGCCGATCGACTTCGAGAACCAGGTCGCGATCGACCTGCTGCGCCTGCGACATCGTGCCCCGGACGAGCCGATCCTGGTGGAGGACGAGGGCAAGATGGTCGGTTCGCGACTGGTGCCGCCGACCCTGTTCGAGCGCATGCGCGTCTCGCCGCTGGTGGTGATCGAACGCCCCCTGGAGGAACGGGTCGAGCAGAGTCTCAAGGATTACATCATTGATCTGGAGGCGGGTTACCGACGCGTGTTGGCCACCGACGCGGCCGGCGCCAGCGCGCGGGTGCGCGAGCACATCCTGGGGGCGATCGACCGGGTGGCAAAGCGCCTCGGCGGCGTGCGTCACGCCAAGGTGCGCGGCATGGCCGAGGAGGCCCTCGATGCCTGGTATGGTCAGGACGATGTCCAGGGACTGCGCGACCTGATTCGCGTGATGCTGGTCGAGTACTACGACCCCATGTATGACTACCAGCTTGCCAGCAAGCGTGACCGGATCGTCTTCAGCGGCCCACCCGAGGCGGTGGCCGAGGAACTGGCCTCACGAGGGCTGCGGCCGCAAGCGCCGATCTGATTCCCCGAAGAGCCCTGTGAGCCTGTTCGTCGTCACCGCACCGCGGTAGACTTTTCGCCCCCTCGGAACGTCGAGTCCGTCATGCCGGAATCACCTCAACAACCCGTTTCAAACGGTCGCGACGATCTCTTTTGCGACCCGCAGCCACCGGCGGCGTTCCGTTTCGACGCTGCTGTGGCGGCGGTGTTTCCGGACATGATCTCGCGCTCCGTTCCCGGCTATCGCTTCAATCTCGAGCTGGTGGCGGCCATCGCCCGGCGGCACGTCCAACCCCACTCGCGAGTCTACGATCTCGGTTGTTCGCTGGGTGCGATGACCCTTTCGATGCGGTCGGCGTTGGCCGGGATGGACGCACCGCCGGCGGGGGTCGAGCTGATCGGCGTGGATAACTCCGAGGCGATGCTCGAGCGCGCCCGGGCTCAACTGGCCGCCTTCCACTCGCCGTACCGGACCGATCTCGTCTGTGCCGATCTCGCCGAGGTGATGCCCGAACGCGCCTCGATGGTGGTGCTGGGCTACACCTTGCAGTTCGTCGAGCCGGCGAGGCGAGATGCGGTAATCGCTCGCCTCTACGATGGGTTGTTGCCGGACGGCGTGTTGGTGTTGGCCGAAAAGGTCCATGAGCCGGAACACGGTGCCGAGGATTTGATGACCGATCTCCACCTTGACTTCAAGCGGGCCAATGGCTACTCCGAGCTGGAGATTGCCGGCAAGCGACAGGCATTGGAAAACGTCCTGCATAGCGAGACGGTGACAACCCACGATGATCGCCTGCGGCAAGCCGGATTCGACGAGGTGGTGATGCTCTCGCGCCACTACGGGTTCTGCCTGTGGCTGGCGCGACGATGCAAAAAAACAACGGGAAGCACTGGCTGAGTGCCCTGTACCGTGAACCGCTCATGGCGGGACGAGACATACCTCTTATGCTGTGCGGCCCGTGCCGGATGATGGCGCTTTGGTGGCATGTGAACAACAGGGACGGAATCGATGAAACGCTTTGAACAAACCGTAGCCCGGAGCATTGCCCAGACGATCACTCGCGTCATCACCAAGGCTTTGCTGCCGCTGGCCCTGTTGACCGTAACGGTCGCGCAGGCCTCCCCGATAGCCGACGAGACCGGTTTCTCGGGCGAGATTCAGCCGCTGATCGGTGTTATGTCGAGCCGTTCCAATCTGGCCGTGTCCAGTGACCAGAAGCGGATTGATTCCCTCTACAGCCTTTCCTCACGCGAGACGCGTCCAATCGGCGGGGTGCTCGGGCAAATCGACTACACCATCGTGCCGCGAGAATTGTCGCTCTATGCCGGAACCCCTCGATCCGCCCTGGCCGATGGTGAAATCGGCGTCGAAGTGGGTGCGCGCTACCTGGTCGGCGGTGTCGGGCTGCTGACGGCCGGGGTAATCCCGGTTACCGTCAATGACAGCGAGGTCTGGTCGGATCCGTTCGTTGTCGGTACGCGCCGGGATGCCACCGATGCCGATCGGCGCGGCCTGCATTTGGGATTGGCGGGCATCGCCGGCACGGGGTTGTCGGTGGACTACCGTCTCTACCGTCGCGACCTCGACGAGGAACGCTCGGGCCAGGCGCTGGCGCTGGGACTGTCGCCCGCTGAACGTCGACTGCTGGAGCGGGAAGGCACCGAGCACCGCTTCGATGTGAATTACCGGGTTGCCCTGACCGATGGCTTCAGTCTGACGCCGGGCGTGCAGTACCGCCGCCTGGATGCCGATGGGGCGGCGAACCGCGGCTGGCTGTTGCGCCCGCAACTGACCGCCCAGTACGACATCGATCGCTGGTCGATCTCGATGACCGGTTACTACGGCGTGGACCGCTATGACGCCCGTCAGCCGATCTTTGATGAATACCGCGATGGCAAGGAAATGGGGCTGGTTGCCGGTGTGCGTTATGCCGAGCCGTTCGGCTGGTCGAACTGGTCGGTCGACGCCTACGGCGTCTGGTCCGAGCGCGATTCCGACATTCGTTTTTACGATCAGCAGACCGGCCTGTTCGCCGTCGGGCTGGGCTACCGATTCTGATCAGCCGATGAGGGATGCTGAACAGGAGCGGTCGGTCGCGCTCGGCATCGAGCGCATCGCTCGCCAGACGCGTGCCGCGCTCGGTCACCTCCCCCGGCGCATGCCGATGGAGGGATGGCGCACGTTCGACTGGGCCGCGGTCAATCACGGTGACTGGCCGCGCTGGCTCGCCGCGGTCGGCGATCTCCCCGAACGCCCTGCCGGGGCGATCAATCATCTCGACCGTGCTGCCATCACCGCGCGTGCCGACGGGGCCCTGCCCGGGCTGGAGGATGTCCTTCGCGACCTGATTCCCTGGCGCAAGGGGCCCTTCGACCTGTTCGGCGTGTCGATCGACACCGAGTGGCGCTCGGACCTTAAATGGGATCGCCTAGTCGATCGCATCCAGCCGCTTGCCGGTCGGCGGGTGCTCGATATCGGCAGCGGCAACGGCTACCATCTCTGGCGCATGCTCGGTGCGGGGGCGGACTTTGCCCTCGGCGTCGACCCGACCTGGGTGTTCGTGGCCCAGTTTCATGCCGTCGCCCACCTGCTGGGCGAGACGCGCGCAGGTATCGTGCCCACCACGCTGGAAGGCTTTCCGCAGCGGCCGCGATTCGACACGGTGTTCTCGATGGGCGTGCTCTACCACCGCCGCGACCCGTTCACGCACCTGGGCGAACTCAAGGCCTGCCTGCGGCCCGGCGGCGAACTGGTGCTCGAGACCCTGGTGGTCGAGGGCGATGCCACCACCATCCTCACGCCAGCGGATCGTTACGCCGGCATGCGCAATGTTTGGTTCCTGCCCAGTGCAGCGGCCGTGATCGGCTGGCTCAAGCGCATGGGTTTCGTCGATCCCGAGTTGATCGACGTGACGATGACCAGCGAGGCCGAGCAGCATCGCAGCGAGTGGTTCGGCGACCGCCAGTCGCTGGTCGACTTCCTCGACCCCGATGATCCCTCCCGCACCCGTGAAGGGCTGCCCGCGCCCCGGCGCGCGATCATCACGGCCCGGCGTCCAGGGTAGGCTCCTGCTCCCTATTTTCAGACACCACCGTTGAACAGCCGATCGAGATTGCGATAGCCGATCGCCTCGGCCAACGTGGCCGCATCGATCCCCTCGCGATCTTCGTAGTCGGCAATGCTACGGGCGAGCTTGAGGATCCGATCACGCGCCCGCCCGGAGAGATTCAATTGCTCGATCGCCCGGTTGAGCATGTGGCGTTCAGCCTGTGGCAGCACGATGTGTTCGGCCACCCCGCGGGCATCCAGGCGCGCGTTGACCACCCCTTGTCTTGCCAGCATGCGGCGGCGCGCCGCGATCACCCGCTCGCGCACCGCCTGGCTGTCCTCGCCCTCGGGCTGTGTCTGATCGAGATCGGTGGCCGGTACGCGGGGTACCTCCAGGTGGATGTCGATCCGATCAAGCAAGGGCCCGGACACCTTGGCCCGGTAGCGTTGGGCGGCGCGCGAATGAATTTCGCTGCCCTGGGGTGATGGGTTCATGGCGGCGACCAGCTGGAAGTCGGCCGGAAAGCGGGCGTGGCGCGCGGCGCGCGAGATCATCACCGAACCGGCCTCGAGAGGTTCGCGCAGCGCCTCGAGCACGCGCCGATCAAATTCGGGCAACTCATCCAGAAACAGCGTGCCGTGATGGGCGAGCGAGATCTCGCCGGGCGCCGGGTGCGACCCGCCGCCGATCAGTGCGACGGCCGAGGCCGAATGGTGTGGGGCGCGAAACGGGCGCTCAGCAAAACGAGCCGGGTCGAAGCCGCCGGGCGTGACGGTGGCCACCTCGGCGGCGGCCAGGGCCTCTTCCTCGGTCATCGGTGGCAGGATGCCGGCGAGCCGCTGGGCCAGCATGCTCTTGCCGGCGCCCGGCGGTCCGATCAGCAGCAGGTTGTGCTTGCCGGCCGCGGCAATCGCCAGCGCGCGCTTGGCCCGGGGTTGGCCGCGGACGTCGGCAAGATCGCCGTTGATGGCCGGGTCGACCGGCGGCGGTGGCCGGTGTTCCAGCCGCACGGGGTCGGCGTCACCGGCGAGGTAGGCCACCAGGTCGGCTAGGTGAAGCAGCCCGCGACCGGTCACCCCGGGGATCAGTTCCGCCTCTGCTCGGCCCTCAATGGGCAGGAGCAGTTCCCGTCCCGCATCACGGGCCGCCCGCGCGGCGGAAAGATTGCCGCGCACGGTGCGCAGGCCGCCGTCCAGGGAAAGCTCACCCAGGCATTCGATATACGGCAGTCGTTCGCGGGCCACGGCCGGCAACTGCCCGGTGGCGGCGAGAATGGCCAGGGCGATGGCGAGATCGAAGCGGGCGCTTTCCTTGGGCAGGTCAGCCGGGGCGAGGTTGACGGTCAGCCGGCGAGGTGGAAATTCGAAGCCCGAGGAAAGGATCGCCGCGCGCACCCGATCCCGGGATTCGCGCACCGCGGTCTCGGGCAGTCCGACCAGGGTAAAGGCTGGCAAACCGGGGGCGACATGGGCCTCGACGGTCACCGCGGGGGCATGAATGCCGAGCAGCGCCCGGCTGTGGATCTTGGCGATGGGCATGTCCGTATGCCTCGTCTCCTGGCTGGATCGGCCGGCGTGTCTTGCTGCAAACGCGGTGCCGGCGTGTGGGGATGGTCGCTTGGCGGCCTTTGATACGCGGGCATCCATGCCCGGCACGAAAGGCCTTTGGGAAGATTCGGCGAGGTGAAGGTTCGTCGGTCCGCCGGGTCAAAGCTCAGCTGGCGATGTCGCCCTCTTCATTGTCCGCCTGATTGTCCGCCTGGGTGCCGTGGTGTTTTTCCATCTCGGCGACGCGCTGCTCCAATGCCTCGAGTTTGGCGCGGGTACGCGCGAGTACCTGGGTCTGTACGTCGAATTCCTCGCGTGTGACCAGATCCATGCGCGAAAAGCCGTTGCTGACGGCCTGGCGCACGGTTTTTTCAAACTCCTGCTTGCCCTCGCGTAGGCTCTCGGGCATGGCCTGCTCGATGCGCTGGGAGATCTCTTCGATCGTGTGGGTGATGGACATCTCGGTACCTCGGTCTGGTTCGTCGGCGACGGCATCCCGATTGTTGGGGATACCCCGGGCAGATGCAAGGTTATGCCGGACCGGCATATGCTCGACGCGATGATGGCGAGCGCACCAGGTTGGGGCATTGGCGAAAAAAACGATCCCCAATTTGGGGAGGACGCCGTGCGGTCCGCGGACGTTCGGGTCGATTAAAGACCAATAACCCTATGTAATACAAAGGAATGCGCAACTGGCACGCCCGGTGCAGTGTCGTGGGCGAACCCGAACGTTCACTTGTGGAGCACAAATCATGAAAAAGACCCTTATCGCTACCAGCATCGCCTCCGCCGTCAGCCTGTCGGCCCTGACCCTGCCTTCCGTGGCAGCGGCCGAGGTTTCGGCGAATGTCGGTGTGGTTTCCAACTACTTCTTCCGTGGTGTCACCCAGACCGACGACAGCGCGGCTGTCCAGGGTGGTCTCGACTACGCGCACGAGTCCGGCTTCTACGCGGGCACCTGGGCGTCGAACGTTGATTTCGGCGCAGATGCCGCCAACTACGAGTTGGACCTGTACGCCGGCTACGGCGGCAGCGTCGGCGACCTGAGTTACGACGTCGGCTACGTCTACTACGCCTACCCGGATTCCCCGGACGACATCGACTTCGGCGAGATCTACGGCTCCCTGACGTACAGCTACCTGACGGCCGGTCTCGCGTACACCGCCAACGGCCAAGCTGACGCCGGCCCGTTCATCCAGGGCGACCTGTACTACTACGCTGGCGTTGACGTGCCGTTTGGCGATTCCGGTTTCAGCGGCAGCCTGTACTACGGCTACTACACCTTCGACGACGACGGTGAGCCGGGCTATGGCGATATGGACTACGGCCACTGGACCGCGTCCGTCGCGAAGGACGCCGGTGATTTCGGTTCGTTCAACATGAGCTTCGAAATGGCGGATGTTGGCGAGGATAACTTCGTTTCGACCAACGACGACCTGCAAGTCTGGGTCGGTTGGTCCAAGAGCTTCTAAGCATCCTGAATCAATGGCTCACGGACCGGTCGCTGACCGGCCCGTCACCTAGGAGAAACCCATGAAACTGATTACGGCAATCATCAAGCCCTTCAAGCTTGACGACGTCCGAGAGGCTCTCGGCGGCGTCGGCGTGAAGGGCATCACCATGACCGAGGTCAAGGGCTTCGGTCGCCAGAAAGGCCACACCGAGCTCTACCGGGGTGCGGAATACGTGGTCGACTTCCTGCCCAAGGTAAAGCTGGAAATGGTCGTCGACGAGCACCTCGCCGACCAGGTGATCGAGGTGATCACCAACGCGGCCAGTACCGGCAAGATCGGTGACGGCAAGATCTTTGTCTCGCCGATCGAGGAAGCCATTCGCATCCGGACCGGCGAGACCGGTACAGACGCCCTTTAAGCGGAGGATTTCACCGTGGAAACTCAAGTCATCGAACTGGGCTATGCCCTCGATACGTTCTACTTCCTGATCGCCGGTGCCTTCGTCATGTGGATGGCGGCGGGCTTTACCATGCTCGAGGCCGGGCTGGTGCGTTCCAAGAGCACCGTCGAGATCCTGACCAAGAACATCGCGCTGTTCTCGATCGCCTGCGTGATGTACATGGTGGTGGGCTACAACATCATGTACAGCGACGGCATCTCCAGCATCATTCCGGGTCTGAGCTTCTTCCTGGGCGCGGACAACACGGCAGCCGAGGTCGTCGCGAGTGGTGGTGACATCTACTACTCCAACATGGCCGATTTCTTCTTCCAGGTCGTGTTCGTGGCCACCGCCATGTCGATCGTCTCCGGCGTGGTCGCTGAACGGATGAAGCTGTGGTCCTTCCTTGCCTTTACCGTTGTCCTGACTGGCCTGATTTACCCGATCCAGGGCTACTGGAGCTGGGGTGGCGGTATCCTGAGTGACCTGGGTTACTCCGATTACGCCGGTTCGGGCATCGTCCACTTCGCCGGTGCGGTTGCGGCGCTGGCGGGTGTGTTGCTCCTCGGCCCGCGTAAGGGCAAGTTCGGTCCGAACGGGCAGGTCAACGCCCTGCCGGGCGCTAACCTGCCGCTGGCGACGCTGGGTACGTTCATCCTGTGGCTGGGCTGGTTCGGCTTCAACGGCGGCTCGGAACTCAAGGTCTCCGACGTCGATTCGGCCAACGCCGTCGCCCAGGTATTCACCAATACCAACTTGGCGGCTGCCGGTGGCGTGATCGCGGCAATGATTGCCTCGCGCCTGGCCTTCGGCAAGGTCGACCTGACCATGGTGCTCAACGGCGCACTGGCCGGCCTGGTCGCCATCACCGCCGACCCGGCCTCCCCGTCGGCCCTGCTGGCCGTCATCATCGGTGCGATCGGTGGCGTGATCGTGGTCTTCTCCATCCTCGGCTTCGAGAAGATCCGCATTGACGATCCGGTCGGTGCCCTGTCGGTACACGGCGTGGCCGGTATCTGGGGTGTGCTGGCGGTGTTGCTGTCGAACGACGATGCCACCCTCGGCGGACAGCTGGCGGGCCTGGCCCTGATCGGCGGCTTCGTCTTCGTCGCCAGCCTGATCATCTGGCTGATCCTCAAGGCCGTGATGGGTCTGCGCATCAGCGAGGAAGACGAGCAGGAAGGCGTCGACTCGGTCGAGTGCGGCATGGAGGCCTACCCCGAGTTCACCAACAAGTAAGGACACTTGGAGCAACTCGACGACACAGGGATGTGTCGGCAAAGACGAGGCCCGGGCAGTTGCCCGGGCCTTTTTGCGTTTATCGGCCCCTGCTGGGTGTGGCCTTCAATCGTCGCCCGGCACTTCGAGCCGTTCGATGCCTTGGGCGCCGAGAAACGCCTCGAAGGCCTCGACCTGTTCCAGCGGCACGTCCAGTCGCGCGGTGACCCTGGGGCCGTAGTCGACCGATAGCAGCTGCGCGCCGTGCAGGTTTGCCCAGTGCCGCAATGGCTGTTCGTCGGCGAAGTCGAATGCCAGGGTGAATGCCCGTTGCGGGCGATGCTCGATCAGAGGCAGTTCGGCGAGCACTTGTTGTGTCGCCCCGGCATAGGCGCGTACCAGGCCGCCGGCACCCAGCTTGATGCCGCCGAAGTAGCGCGTCACCACCACGATCAGGTCGCCAATGCCCTTGTGCTGGATGACGTTGAGAATGGGTTTGCCGGCGGTGCCGCTCGGCTCCCCGTCGTCATTCATCGCCGCGCTGGCGGCCGTGGCCGGATTGCCGATCAGGTAGGCCCAGCAGTGATGGCGCGCGTCCGGGTAATCCGCTTTCATGGCATCGACGAAGGCCAGGGCCGCCTGGCGATCCGTTGCCGGTCCGGCGCGGGCGATAAAGCGGCTTTTCTTTGCCGATAGTTCTCGCTCGAGGGTCGCGGCCGGGGTGACATAGCCGGTTGGCGTGGTGGCTTGGCTCATGGCGTGACAACGGAAAACGCCTGCCACAAGGACAGGCGCTGGTCGGGAGGCTTGTTGAGCAGGTGATTCAACGGGCCAGCTTGGATTCCACCGCGTCCCGGGTATCGCGGCCGGCCAGTTGTTCGACCAGCGCGAGGGCGAAGTCCGTGGCCACTCCCGGGCCACGCCCGGTGACCAGGTTGCCGTCGACGACCACCGCCTCGGTGGTCACTTCGACACCTTCGGCCTCGGCGGCATCGAGCGCGCCGGGGAAATGCGTGATGCGCCGGACCTTGAGCAGGCCGGCCGCAGCCAGCACCTTCGGTGCGGCACAGACGGCGCCGATCAAGCGCCCCGAGACCGACTGATCCCGCAGGCGGGCGAGTACCCGCTGGTCGGCGGCCAGATTGTTCGCCCCGGGCTGCCCCCCGGGCAGGACAATGGCATCGAAGACCCGGCCCTCGTCGAGCAGGGTGAGGTTGGTGTCGGCGACGACCGTGGTGCCACGCGAGCCGGTGACCGCGTCTTCGTGCAGGGCCGCGATTTCCACCTGGATCCCACCACGACGCAGGATGTCGATGGTGGTGATGGCCTCCAGGTCCTCGAACCCGGGTGCCAGAAGGACCAGAGCCGTGCTTGCCATGTCGTGCCTCCTCCTCGTGAGTCGTCGGATTAGCGGCGGGTATTCTTGCTGACGATCACCATGCCCTTGAGCATATTCAGCGCTTCATAGAGTTGGTAATCGCGGATGACCAGCGGTTCGCGCACTTCGTCGTCCTCGTCGCCTTTCTCCGCAGACTTTTTGGCATCCGTCATGTCCGAGTCACCGTTGGTCAGATGGCCGGCAAGGCTGGCCTCGGAGATGGAGAAGACCTCCTCGATGTCGCTGACCTTGAGTTGATGGACGGTGACGTCCGGCTTGATGCCCTCGGCCTGGATCGAGCGGCCGCTCGGGGTGTAGTAGCGCGCGGTGGTCAGGCGCAGGGCGCCGCCGTTGGACAGTGGCATGATCGATTGGACCGAGCCCTTGCCGAAGGTCTTCTCGCCGATCACCAGCGCCCGGCCACTGTCCTGCAGCGCACCGGCCACGATCTCGGAGGCCGATGCCGAACCGCCGTTGACCAGCACGACTAGCGGCGCCCCGTCGATGCGATCGCCGTCGCTGGCCTCGAAACTCATCTTCGCGTCGGCGACGCGGCCCTTGGTATAGACGATCTGACCTTTCTCGAGGAAGGCGTCGACCATCTCGACCGAGCCATCGAGTACGCCGCCGGGATTGTTACGCAGGTCGAGCACCAGACCCTTGAGCGGCTTATCGTCGTTCTCCTCGACCAAGGCGTCGAGCGCGTCGTGCATCTGTTCGACGGTGCGGGACTGGAACTGCGAGACCCGGATATAGCCCATGCCCGGCTCGAGCAGCTCATGCTTGACCGATTCGGTCTTGATGATGGCGCGGGTGATGGTGAACTCGAGCGGCTTTTTCTCGCCTTCGCGGGCGATGGTCAGCTCGATGTCGGTATCCGGCTTGCCGCGCATGCGCTTGACGGCCGCTTCCAGATCCATGTCCTGGGTCAGGTCGCCGTCGATGCGAATGATCTTGTCGCCCGCCTCGAGCCCGGCTTTCTTGGCCGGGGTGTCGTCGATGGGCGCGATGATCGTCAGCACGTTGTCCTTCATGCCCACCTGGATGCCCAGGCCGCCGAATTCACCCGAGGTGGATTCGCGCAGGCTCTTGAACTCCTCGTCGTCGAGATAGCCCGAGTGGGGGTCGAGCTCCGAGATCATCCCGCGGATGGAGTTCTCGATCAGCTCACCCTCGCTGATGTCGTCGACGTAATCCGAGCGCACCCGGTCGAGCACGTCGGAGTAGGTCCGCAACTGCTCCAGCGGAATGTCGCCGTTGGTCTCGGCCGGTCGTTCGGCCATCGCGTTGATGGCAATGGCGATGGCAAAGCCGAAGAAGGCGGCGATGCCCAGGTTCGAGGCCTTGCGGATCCAAGTGGTCATGGTGTTCTCTCTAGACATTAATCAGCGGTATCGGGCCCAATCGGGCCGGTTGTGTGGTCCGCCACGCGGGGTGCCCCGGGTGAGCGTATCGTGTTGTCCCTGTGATGGTGGGGGCGACGGCTCGGCGATCAAGGCGCGATGGCGGCGTGATCGCCCGACAGGGCGTTCGGTTTCAACCCCGTGGCGCTGCCTGGGCAGAGTCAGTTCTGCCCGACACGATTATCGGCAACTATGCCATGGTCGAGGCCCCGGCCGCGAGCCCTATTCATGAGTTCGGAGCTCACTTGTCGTACACGAGGGGGCGGTCGCCACCGTCGTCGGGTCAGCCGTCGACCACCTTGCGCCAAGCCGGCCAGCGGCCCGGATCGATGGGCCGGCTGCCCCGACGCACCTCGACGTACAACCCTTCCTGGCCGGCGTCGATGATCCCCGACGTGCAGAGGCGATCGCCACGTGCCACGCGATCGCCCTTGGCGACATCCAGCGAGCGGCAGTGGGCGTAGAGCGAGAGGAAGTCGCCGTCGTGGCGCAGCATCACCAGTTGTCCCCAGCCCTTGAGCGTGCCGGCGAACGCCACGCGGCCGGCATCGACCGCCCGAACCGTACTGGCGCCGGCAACATGGAAGACGGTGCCTTCGTTACGCAGGCGCCCCTGGGGTAGGGTTTCGCCGAAGCGGCGTTCGATCCGCCCGGCGATCGGGATGCTGCCATCGTCCCGGACCTGGGTCGGGGGGGCTTTTTGGGGCGGCGGACGTCGGTCCTGTTTGGCCTGTTTTTCTGCCTGCTCTGCCTGTTCGCGTTCGGCCCGGCGACGTTCCGCCTGGGCTTGGGCCTTCGCTTGGGCCTCCGCCTCGGCCTTGGCGGCGGCCTCGGCGGCCTCGGCGGCCTTCTGGGCGGCAGCGACTTCTCGGTCCAGCCGTCGTTTGCGATCCAGCAGGTTCTTCAGGGTCTGTTGTTGCTCATTCAAGGCCTCGCCCAACGAGGCAAGCAATCGCTGCTGCTCGGTGAGGTTCTTGCCGACGTCCTGATGGTGTCGGTCGAGTCGCTTGCCGGCCTCGCCCAGCTCGCGGTCGGTTTTGGCGATCGCCTCGCGGTTCTCGGCCAGTTTGGCCCGCTGTGCCTCGAGCGCTTGCAGGGCCTGTTCGACCGGGCGGATCAGCGCGCGCAGGTAGTGCAGGTCGCGGTCGGTCTGCAGGGCGTCGCCGTCCCCCAGCAGGGCCTGCAGCACGCTGCCGCGCGTTAGGGGGTAGGCCGCCTGCAGGCGCTGCTCGAGTTCGGCGCGTCGCTGGGCGAGCCCCTCACGCAGTTCGGCCTCGCGTTGGTCAAGGGTCTGCTGACGGGTTTCGAGATCCTTGCGCTCGGCATCCAGCTCGCTCGCCTTCTCTTCCAGGAAGGCCATGCGCTTTTGCAGCTCGGCCAGGGATTCGCGGGCGGCAATCCGTTCCTTCTCGGTGGATTCGACCGCCTCGCGCTGGGCCTCGATGCGTTCCTGGATCGCCTCCTCGGCGAGGACCGACGGGGCGAGCGTGGTCAGCACGGCCAGCAGTGCCAGCCGGGTGGCCCGACCGAACGGGCCGGCGGGCGGCGGGTTCAGGGTATGACGGTTTGGCGGTGACTGTGGCAAGGCTGCCCCTGACCGTGGATAAACGAGAGGGTGTGGCACCGCTGGGCGAACGCTGTCCAGTCTGCCTCGGGCTCCGCCCGTGGCCACTGCAACAATTCGGCGGAAAAGCGGTAGTATACGGGGCAGGGGAATCTCTGCACGAATTGCCAAGTCCCCCGACGGGGCGAGCAGGGATTCCCACGAGGGATTTCGTCGCATGGGCGGCCCGAGGCGAGCGGCGCCAGTCGACGCCCGGGCGATGGCCCCGATTCCCGCCGGTTCCCGCGGGAACGCGGCGACTTCCGTCACCCGCAACCAGCACTTGGGTCGAACCATGAATTTGGAAACCGAGGAATATCCCGCCACCCGGCTGATGGGCCGTTCAGACGATATCGAGCGTGCGTCGCGATCGCTCAAGGCGATGTCACATCCGCTCCGGCTGAAGATCCTGTGCGTACTGGGCGACAACGAACTCAGCGTGCAGCAGATCGTCGAGGCCGTCGGCACGACCCAGAGCAACATTTCCCAGCACCTGGCCATCCTGCGTGACAAAGGCATTCTTGCCTCGCGCAAGGACGCCAACCGGGTGTTCTACCGGGTTTCTGATGCGCGGACGTTGCGTCTGATCGGCATGATGCAGGAAGTTTTTTGCCCGCTTACCTAGGATGGAATAAAATAATTTTATTCAGGTGCGACCAAGCTTGTTGGCGCACCGTTCCATCGGATTTTGCGGAGGCACTGAAATGACTACCGATCGTTACGTTCGCATCATTGCCGGATTGATGATCCTGGCCACTTTGGCCCTGGCGCACGTCACGGGCCAAGCGGATCTCGGCCAGCTCTCTTGGTTGTGGTTGACGGCGTTCATCGGCCTTAACCTGTTCCAGAGCGGCATTACCTGCTTGTGCCCGCTGGATGCGATTCTGGCCAAGATGGGCGTGCGTCGGGCCTCCTGAAGGCCGGTGCCGCCGCAGTCGCCGCACTTGGGAGACTCTGCACGAATCGATAGTGTCTCTGCGGGACCGCCAAGGGGCCAGATGCAAGGCGCGGTGCGAAGTGAATGGCCGTAGCCATTCGCAAACACCGCAACGACGCAGATGGTTCCTTGGCGGCCCGCCCTGGCGGGGCTCGCGGGTTTGTCCGCACTCGTCGTTACCGCCCCTCGACGGGCAATGAGCCCGCCTTCGGCCCGGCGCCTCGATTGCGAACAAACCCGCGAGCCAGAGGCACCATCGATTCGTGCAGAGTTTCCCTAGGCATCGATTTCAAGGCACCGGAGCGGCATTGCGCCGCCGGTGCCTTGAATTTTTTGCGGGCTCCGGCCATTGTATGGCGCAGTCAGCCGGGAACGGCTGCGCGAATCGACGCCACCCTTGGCTTGTCGACAGGTACGCCCTCGGTGTTGTCGCCTCTCAACGGGCCATCGATCCCCGCCGCGGGTGAGATGCGCTTCGCGCAGTGATTCCCTAAACGCCCCTTAAGAACCTCGAGAACCTTTCATGGAAGCCTTTATCGATTTCCTCGCTCGCCACTGGGTGCTGGCCACCGTGGCGGCCGTTCTGATCGTGCTGCTCGTCAGCAATGAACTCTCCCGCCGCCTGCAGAAATTCAAGACACTCGAGCCGGCCGAGGTGGCCCGCAAGGCCGGTCGTGACGGCGTGGCCTTGGTTGATGTCCGCGAAGACAACGAATGGAAGGCCGGGCATATCAAGGGCGCGCGCCACATCCCGCTGGGCAAGCTGGAAAGGAAGCTCGACGATATCCGCAGCGAGAACCCCGACGAGGTGGTGCTGTACTGCCGTTCGGGCAACCGCTCCGCCACGGCAGCGAACATCCTGGTCAAGGGTGGCTTCGAGAACGTCAGCCACCTCGGCGGCGGCATCCTGGCGTGGGAAGGTCAGAACTACCCCGTCAGCAAGGGCAAGTGAGGAGGCGGGCATGACCAGCGACTCCGCCGCGGCGACCGAACAGCCGCCGATCGTCGTCTACCAGAGCCCGCTCTGCCCCTTCTGCCATTTCGCCAAGCGCCTGCTGAAAAAACGCGGGCTGGCGTTCGAGTCGATCAATGTCCAGCTCTCGTCGGCGAAAAAGGACGAGATGATCCAGCGGGCCAGGCGGATCACGGTGCCGCAGATCTTTATCGGCGAGACGCACGTGGGTGGCTACGACGAGCTGGCCGCCCTGGATCGTGACGATCGACTGATGCCGCTGGTGGAGGCTGAGGCACGTCGTGCCGTCGGCGAGCCGCCGGTCGAGGGTGCCTGACGCCCCGCCTTGCTGTCGGCGATGTCTGGTGGGTCTATGATGGGGGTCGGTATGGAGCGAGAGGACGTGTCGCAATGAGTGAATCCAGACACGTTGTCTGTCCCGGCTGTGGGGCGATCAATCGCCTGCCCGCCGAGCGCCTCGGTGGCGGCAAGTGCGGGCGTTGCGGCCAGGCCCTGTTCCCCGGCCAGCCGGTGACGCTGGATGAAGCGGGTTTCGCGCGGCACGTCGAGCGCAACGACCTGCCGGTGTTGGTCGATTTCTGGGCGGAATGGTGCGGGCCTTGCAGGATGATGGCGCCGACCTTCGACCAGCTGGCGCGCGATTTGGCGGGGCGGTTGGTGGTCGCCAAGCTTGAGACCGAGCGAGCGCCTGCCATCTCGGCGCGCTTCGCCATCCGCAGCATACCGACAATGATCCTTTTCTCCGGCGGTCGTGAAATCGACCGCCTCTCCGGCGCCTTGCCGGCCGCGCAGTTGACGCAGTGGCTGGCCGGGCACGGCATCCGCTGAATCGAACGACTACCAGGAAGTACCGACATGGCAGAGGGCGAAAACACCGCCGCCGGCAATGGCCAGGCGACGGAAGGCAACGAACAGCAGTTCTTCGTGCAGAAGATCTATCTCAAGGATCTGTCCTTCGAGTCGCCGCAGGCGCCGGACATCTTCACGCATGACGACTGGAAGCCCGAGGTGAGCGTCCAGGTGGGCAACAATGCCACCCGCCTGAGTGACGCGGCCTTCGAGACCGAGCTGACGATCACCGTCACCGCGACCCACGCCGAGAAGACCATCTACCTGGCCGAGGTGCAGTACGGCGGCGTGTTCACGATCAAGGGTTTCGACGACGACACGCGCCGTCAGTTGCTGGGTGCTTACTGCCCGACGCAGATCTTTCCCTACATCCGCGAGACCGTCGGTGACCTGGTGATGAAGGGCGGCTTTCCGCAGATGGTTCTCCAGCCGATCAACTTCGAGGCCCTGTACATTCAGCACGAGCAGCAACGGGCGGCACAGACGGATGATGCGCCGGATGCCCGGCCGAACTGATCCATCGCGATGAGTGAACCGGAGCAGACACGGATCGCGGTGCTCGGCGCCGGCTCCTGGGGTACCGCGCTGGCAGCCCTGCTGGCGGCCAACGGTGCCCGGGTGCGCCTCTGGGCGCGTGATACCGAGCAGGCGGCGGCCATCGACCGTGATCACCAGAACGCGCGTTACCTGCCGGGGATCGACCTGCCGGAGACGCTGCGTGCCGGTTCCGACTTGTCCTGGGCGGTCGCGGATGCCGACCAGGTGTGGCTGGTGCTGCCGACCAAGATCCTGGGCGAGTTCCTCGCCGAGCACGCCGCGGCGCTGCCCTGTTCGGCGATTTACGTCACCGCCTCCAAGGGGTTCGAGCCCGGTACCGGGCGGCGTATCGACGAACTGGTGGCCGGCGCGTTGGGCGATGTGCCGTTCGCGGTGGTCTCGGGGCCGACCTTCGCCATCGAGGTGGCGCATGGCCGGCCGGCGGCACTCGCCGTCGGCAGCCAGGACCGGGCCGTGGCCGAGCGCGTCGCCGAGGTATTGCGCAACGAGCATATCCGCTGTTACCCCAGCAGCGATGTGGTGGGCATCGAGCTGGCCGGTGGCCTGAAGAACGTGCTGGCGATTGCCGCCGGCGTGTCCGACGGTTTCGGCTTCGGGGCCAACACCCGCGCGGCGTTGATCACGCGCGGGCTGGCCGAGATCATGCGCCTCGGCGAGGCGATGGGTGCACGGGTGGAGACCTTCACCGGCCTGGCCGGCCTGGGTGACTTGGTGCTGACCTGCACCGACGATCATTCGCGCAACCGGCAGTTCGGTCTTCGGCTGGCAAAGGGTGAGTCGGTGGAGGCCGCGGTCGCCGGGATCGGCCAGGCGGTCGAGGGCATCAGTGCCGCCCGCGAGGGGCATCGACTGGCGCAGGCCTATGGCCAGGAGATGCCGATCACCGAGGGTGTCTATCATGTGCTCTACGACGGGCTCCCTGCCCGGCAAGCGGTGGCGGAATTGCTCGCTCGCGATCCGCGTTCCGAGGACTGAGTCCGTCCAGAGACCCTGACCTGTGCCCGTCAGTCCGTCGCCGGCACGATCTCGCGGATCTCCGCGCGATGCTCGCGTACCACGAAGCGCACGTCGATATCCTCGATGCGCATGCCGTAGACCCGGTCCGGGTCGTCGTGGAACGCCGGGCGGGGGTCCTGCGCGAGACTCTGCTCGATCAGCGCGATCCGTTCGGGGGACAGTTGATCCAGCCACGGTTCGGCCGCCCCCCACACCACCGCCAGTCGCTCCGGCGGCGCGCTCGCCCAGCCGCCACGGCTATCCGCCGGGCAGTCGGCGTAGGGCACGTGCGGTTTGACATCGATGATCGGCGTGCCGTCGAGCAGATCCAGTCCGCCCAGGTGCACCCGCACCCCGCCATCGACCGGCTGCACATCAATCAGCCGAACTACCGACAGCCCGATCGGGTTGGGCCGGATCGGCGCGCGGCTGGCAAACACCCCCACCCGCTCGTTGCCCCCCAGTCGCGGTGGCCGCACCGCCTTGCGGTCGCCGGCCTGCATGCGTCGTTTCGCGTGAAACACCCATACCAGCCACAGGTGGGAAAACGCCTCGATCCCCTGCCACGCGGCGGGATCCCGCCATTCGGCCGTGGGTATCAAGATGCCGGTGGCCGCCGGCACGATGCCCGACTGACGCGGGATGCCGAATCCCTCCCGGTAAGGGCTTTCAATGTGCCCGATGGGCTCCATGCGCCAGTCGTCCATCATTTCGCCCCCGTGAAGTTCAGTTGTCGCCACGCCTCGAAGAACACGACTGCCGCGGCATTGGCCAGGTTCAGGCTGCGCGAGCCCGGCACCATCGGCAGGTAGAGCCGCTGTGAGGCGGGCAACTGCTCGAGCACCTCGTCGGGCAGGCCGCGGGTCTCGGGGCCGAACAGCAGCACGTCGTCGGGGCGGTAGTCGACCCGGTCGTAGCGCGTCGTGCCGCGCGTGGAGAAGGCCAGCAGCCGGCCCGGCACGGCCGCTCGGGCCTGTTCGAGATCGGTATGACGGTGGACGTGGGTCAATTCGTGATAGTCGAGGCCCGCGCGGCGTACCGCCTTGTCGGACAACGAAAAACCCAGCGGCTCGACCAGGTGCAACTGCGAGCCGGTATTGGCGCACAGCCGGATCAGGTTGCCGGTATTGGGCGGGATCTCGGGTTCGAACAGCATGATCGATGGCATCCCGGCATTGTAGGCCAGCCGGCTGATACCGCGGCCGTGGACTTGGGCAGATGGCATCGCGGGCTGATGTAGAATGCGGCCCATTCCTGTTCGCCGGCCTGTGACTGCGTGGCGGGCGAATCGAGCAGACACAAATCGAGGTGAAGGCATGAAGGTACTGGTTATCGGTGGAGGCGGCCGCGAGCACGCCTTGGCGTGGAAGATCGCCCAGTCGTCGCGGGTGGAGACGGTCTTTGTCGCCCCCGGCAACCCCGGCACGGCCACCGAGGCCAAATGCCGGAACGTGCCCATCGAGGCGACCAATGTCGCCGAACTGGTCGCCTTTGTCGCCGACAATGCGATTGACTTGACCGTGGTCGGCCCCGAGGCGCCGCTGGTCGAAGGTGTGGTCGATACCTTCCGCGACGCCGGCCTCCCGATCTTTGGCCCCGCCCGCGCAGCGGCCCAGCTGGAGGGCTCCAAGGCCTTCGCCAAGGACTTCATGGAGCGCCACGCCATCCCGACCGCCACCTACCGGGTGTTCGACACCGCGGCCCCGGCGATCGAGTTCGTCCATGAGCACGGCGCCCCGGTGGTGGTGAAGGCCGATGGGCTGGCCGCCGGCAAGGGCGTGATCGTCGCGCAGAGTATCGAGACGGCCGAGGCGGCCATCCGCGACATCTTTGCCGGCCAGTTCGGTACCGCCGGCGCGCGGGTGGTGGTCGAGTCCTTCCTCGAAGGCGAGGAGGCGAGCTTTATCGTCATGGTCGACGGCGAGCACGTTCTGCCGATGGCCTCCAGTCAGGACCACAAGGCCCGTGACGCGGGCGACAAAGGCCCCAATACCGGCGGCATGGGCGCCTACTCGCCCGCCCCGGTACTCGATGATGCCATGATTGCAAAGGTCATGGAGCGGGTGATCGAGCCGACGGTCAAGGGCATGGCCCTCGACGGCCTGCCCTACAGCGGCTTTCTCTACGCCGGTCTGATGATCGGCTCGGATGGCGAGCCGCAGGTGCTCGAGTTCAACTGCCGCTTCGGCGATCCCGAGACCCAGCCGGTCCTGATGCGCCTGGACAGCGACCTGGTCGACCTGCTCGAGGCGGGTGTCAACGGCACGCTCGATACGGTGACCGCCGAATGGACCCCGCAGGCCGCCGTGGGCGTGGTGCTGGCCTCTGCCGGCTACCCGGAGAGCTCGTCGAAGGGCGACGTGATCACCGGCCTCGATGCGCTGCCCGAGGGCGTGAAGGCCTTCCACGCCGGCACGGCCGAGCAGGACGGCAAGGTCGTCACCAACGGCGGGCGCGTGCTCTGCATCACCGCGCTGGGCGAGACCGTCGAGGCCGCGCAACAGACTGCCTACACCGGGGTCGACAAGGTCGAGTTCGCGGGCGGCTTCTGCCGTCGCGATATCGGTTGGCGGGCGATCGGCCGCTAACGAGCGCAAGCGAAGGCCTAGCTGGTCAGCCGGTCCTCAGTAGCGATGCCCTAGTCGTCTTCGGCGTGCTCGTGCTCCTCGCTCTCTACCAGGGGCACGTCGCCTAGTTGCCACCAACCGAAGGCGGCCAGTCCCAGTGCCAGCAGCACCATGAGGGTGAAGGCGGGAATTCGGGTCTTCATGCCTGGTCCTCCTCGGGGCGGTTGAGGCGTTTGCGGCCGGTGATCATGGCGCGAACGAGGTTCTCGCGATGCGCCAGGCTGCTGAACAGCACGCCGGCAACGTGCAGGCCGACCAGGGCGAGGGTGACGTTGGCGAAGAACTCGTGGGTTTCCTCCAGTGCCTCTTCGCCCGCTTCCCCGGCCAAGCCGAGCCCGCTGACGAGGCCATGCAGGGCGTTGCCCGATTCGGAGCCGAGCACCAGCATGCCGAGCACGGTGGTGGTCAGCAATGAGCCCATCAGGGCGATCACCATCACGCCGCCGGCCGGGTTGTGGCCCAGGTAGCGGCGTGCGCGTCCGGCGAGGGTCGACTTCAGGTAGACGAACACCTCGCGGGGACGGCGGACGAAATCGGCGAATCGGGCGTGCTTGCTGCCGACGAGTCCCCAGGCGATGCGCAGCACCACCAGGCTGAAGACGAGATATCCGGCCCAGACGTGAACGCCGAGCCAGTCGTCCTCAACCAGGTAGGCGGTGAAGAATCCGCCCACCAAAAGCCAGTGAAACAGCCGTACGAAGCGGTCCCAGACGGTGATTTCGCGGCCGGTTGTCATTTCGATGGCCCTCTCGATCTTGTAAGTGACCGACAGGATGCGCGTCCTTCCTGAAATGACCCTGAACGATGTGTGCGTGCCGACTGGGGCGCGAACGACAGGGAAACCTGCTTAACTGAGTGTTCCAGCGCAATCGCGACATCAGCAGGAGAAGACCACCCATGAGACGACATGCCCTTTCCCTGTTGGCGAGCGTACTTGGCGCGCTGGCCGCCCCGCTGGGGCTGGCGGCCGAGACGTCGCTTGGCGTCGGTGATCCGGCGCCTGCCTTCGCCCTGCCCGACCAGCACGGCGAGATGCGTCGCCTAGAGGACTACCGCGGCCAGTGGCTGGTGCTGTACTTCTACCCCAAGGACGACACGCCCGGCTGCACCACCGAGGCCTGCAGCTTTCGCGACAACATCAATCGGCTGATCGCGCAGGATGCGGCCGTTCTGGGCGTGAGCATGGACAGTGTGGAAAGCCACGCCGCGTTCGCGAAGGAATACGAACTGCCCTTCCCGTTGCTCGCGGACCCGGAGGGAGAGGTGGTCGAGCGCTACGGCGCGCTGAGCGACTTCATGGTGGTGAAATTCGCCAAGCGCCAGACATTCATCATCGATCCCGACGGAAACATTGAGACCATCTACCGCAAGGTGAACCCGGACGAACACGTCCGAGACGTGCTCGATGACCTCAAGGCATTGCGGGCCGCCGACTGAGCAGGCGGACAACAAAAAACCCCGGCGCCG
>NZ_JBDODP010000017.1:0-69086 GCF_044582135.1 Guyparkeria halopsychrophila
TCTCGGGTTCCCCCTTTTGTGTGGACATACCCCACTCTTATAGCTGGGAACGCCGAGATTACAACCCCATCACTTCCTCATAAATCAACACGTTGCACGCTCTCTACCGCTTAATGCGTTGTTCCGGAAAGCACCGGTGCCCGGAACGATCACCCGATTGCCAGGGAGTGGCGGCCCGGGAGACGTCCGGTCGCCACTGCCAACACCAATGGGTCGCCTCGCCCGACTGACACCTTTCTCCATGCAAGGCGGTAGGGTAAATTAGCCGTCAGCTGTAGCTCGAAGTGCTATCAATAAAACATAGGCATGACTTTCCCGAGGTCGAGGAATGGCGGAATCCAGCGACTTCTACCGCAAGAGCTACGAGCGAATGCTCCGAGAGTTCACGCGTCTGGAAGACCACGACCTGCGGCTGGTGAAGCTGTTCAAGCTGACCATTAGCCGCACACTGATCGCGGTGGAAAAGGCCTATCCCAGTCTCGTACCCATGTGCAATCGCATCCGCAGCCATGTCAGCCGCCAGGCGGATGCCGAGTTCCCGCTCGATCAGCTTCAGGTGGATATCGAAAAACTCTCCGAGAGCCTGCGCAAGCTGGAAAGCGGCCGTGAGCCAACGGGAGACGAAGATAACCAATCGAACAACTCGCGCACCGATTTTCAGCGCAAGTTGTTCGTGCGGGAATTCATTCCGCAGATGCTCGAGGACATCGCCTTTATCGGCCCACTGGAAAGCCATCGCCGCCAGTTGCTCGAGGCGATAGCCGCCCATCGATTCGATGCTCACCCCAGCCTCCTGATCGACCGCACCGTGGCGCTGATCAACGAGATGCGCCAGATGATCGAGCAGGAGAAAACCGAACTCGCCCAGTTTCTCGACGAGATCCGCTCTTCGGTGCAGAAGATCGAGGAGGATGCCTTCAATCAGGGGCGCGAGGCGGAGGAGCGCCGCGGCAAGCTCAAGCGCTTCGACAACGTGCTCGCCAGGGGCGTTGGCAAGCTCAAAAAAGATGTCGAGCAGGCCCAGGACATCGACACCATCAAGCAGACCGTCCGTGATCAGATCGAGAACCTGCACAGCAAGGTGCGTGAATTTCACGAGACGGAAGGCCGGCGCTTGGCGGAATTCGAAAGCCAGAACCTGCGCTTGCGGGGCTACCTCACCACCGTGATCCGTCGCGCAAAGATGCAAGAGGCAAAGCTCAAGCAGCAGTGTGGTGATCGCAATCGCTGTCCGCTGACCTCCCTGCCCAACGCCTTTGCGTTCGAACAGCACCTGCAGGCGGAACTGGGGCGACTCGCACCGGAGCGACCGCCCAAGTCACTGCTATACGTCGAGATCGACCATTTCGATGATCTGATCCAGTTGCAGGGCCAGGAAACCGCCGACAGGATATTGATCGTGATGGTCCAGGTGATCTCGCGCAAGATTCACTACAACGACTTCCTGGCACGCATCGGCCCGGGACGATTCGCCGTGATCCTTGCCGAGCAGGACGGCTCGGCAGGAATCGAATTGGCTGACCGAATCCATACCCGGATGACACGCACCAAACTGCGCCGCGGTGGTAGCAGTCTCAAGATCACGGTCTCATGTGGCGTGACGGACCTGGAAATTGGGCAAATCTCCGAAGAGGCCTACCGACACGTGCTCGAAGCACTGCAGCACGCCAAGACCCAGGGCACCGGTCACTGTCAGAGGATCGGGCCGACTTGAGAGTCAGTCCCAGCCGTTTCTTGCTGCCACCCCAGGATTGAGCAGCCGAATCTGCTGCACCACCGGATCGGGGTGTTCGCGTTCAGGCTCGATCTGCATCAAGCGCAACAAGTAGGGCAACAGCGCACGGCGCACCGTCACACCGCGCTCACCATCGACCATGCCGTAATCTGCGGCGATCACCGCCTGTTGGGCCGGCGGCAGATCGGGATGGACACCCACCCGCAACGTCACCTCCTCGAACCAGTCGGCATCGCCGTCCCGCGGCGCACCCGGCTGATCCGGCAATGCTGCGGCATTCGTCATCCGTGCGAGCACGAAGTCTCGATATTCGCCGTGCTCGTGGCTAAACGCGCGTAGATGCCAGCGAAAGCCGCTGTAGACCAGGGTGTGCGGGGACAGCTCAAGCGTTCGTGGATGCGGCCGGCGCATCGACTGATAGTCCACCCGCAGCCGATGCCCATTGCTGGCCGCCGCCGAAACCGCACGCAGAATATCCAGATCCAGTTCACGCTCGAGTGGACGCAGCAATTCGACCGTCGGCCCGGCCGCGGCCAGCGCGACTACCGGCCGATTCTCCCCCGGCAAGGCGGCCAACACGTCCAGCAATTCAGAGGTACGTCCCGAGAGCAGCAACGCGGCGAAGTGCTCAGCGGGCTCGTAGTATTTCTGCGAGCGGTTGTAGACCAGGTTGTCCGGGGCGAGCGCCTGATAGACGGCAAAGTCCTTGGAGGCCTGCGCCCGACTGATGCCGAAACTCTCGGTCAGTGCCTGGGTACGGACCCAGCCGTTGAGCAGCACGGTGCACTCGAGCAGCTTGAGGCGCTGGCGCAGGTCCCACTTCAGGTCGGCGATGGTGGTCGGGGTGTTTGGGTTCATGCGACCTCATTCTCCGCCCCGGCACTGGTATGTCAATAAAAACGACGTAAGTTTGTTGACAGGTCCATATTGTGTGCATACTATCTGGACATGCCTATTTTGTAGGCAGTTAATAGAGGAGCGCAATCATGCAGACCTACCGTGACGAAGTGATCGATTTCTGGGCCAACATCTTCCGCGCCTGCCGCCTGTCGACAACCGGCCTCGACCTGGAGACCTTCCTCGAGGCACCCACCCGGCACCTCGATCAGCTCGGCCTGTCGGATGCCGTCGAGATGCTCGCCGGCGGCCACCTGCCGCTGCTGCCCGAACAGGCCCTGGTCCGGCGCGAGATCGACGCCCGGTTCCCGCTGCCGGCCGCACCGAAGGCGCCACCGGTTGCCACTCGGCCCTTTCTCGAGACGCCCGCCTTTCTCGCTGTGGCAACCTGACAAGGAGTAAACCCCCACCCTGGCGGGGAGGTGGGGCTCAACCGAACCTGCCGGGGCGGCGGCCCCAAGTGAACCATCCACTTGATGATCCCGGGGATGATCCCGGGCACGAGTCCGTCGGGGTGGACTAGGCTCTTCGCACTGACAGACCTCGTTGCGGGCAACCGGTCCCGGCGGCACGCCCGCTTGGGGCGATGCCTCGCGTATAGTTTAGGCACCGCCACCCACGCCCGATCCGAGAGCCATGGACGCGACCAACTCGTTTATTTTGCTCGGCGCCCTGCTGCTGTTTTCCAGCATTCTGGCCAGTATGGCCTCGGCGCGCTTTGGCTTCCCGCTGCTGCTGATCTTCCTCGCGGTGGGGATGCTCGCCGGGCAGGAGGGCCCCGGCGGGGTCGAGTTCGACGACTTCAAGACCGCCTTTCTGATCGGCAACATCGCGCTGGCCATCATCCTGCTCGACGGCGGGTTGCGCACCCATATCCGCACCTTCCGCGTCGCCCTCAAGCCCGCCCTGTCCCTGGCAACCGTCGGCGTGATGATCACCGCCGGTGGCATCGGCGCGTTCGCCACCTGGCTGATGGGGTTCGATTGGTACTACGGGCTACTGCTCGGGGCGATCGTGGGCTCGACGGACGCCGCGGCGGTGTTCTCGCTGCTCAAGGGCAGCGGCACCCGGCTCAACGAGCGGGTCGGCTCGACGCTGGAGATCGAATCGGGCATCAACGATCCGATGGCGATTTTCCTCACCATCACGCTCCTCGAAGTCATCTCGAGTAGCCAGTCGCTTTTCGACCCCTGGATCCTGCTGTTCCTGGTGCAGCAATTCGGCATCGGTGCGGTGCTCGGCGTGGCCTTCGGCTTCATCCTGCGCGAGACGCTGCGGCGCATCGAACTGGCCGAGGGCCTCTATGCGCTGCTGATCGCCTCGGGCGGGCTGCTGTCCTTCGCCATCATCAACGAGCTGGGCGGCAGCGGGTTTCTCGGCGTCTACCTCACCGGGCTGGTGATCGGCACGGCCAAGAATCGCGGCACCTTCCATGTCCTGCGCATCATGGATGGCCTGGCGTGGCTGGCCCAAGCGGGGATGTTCCTGATCCTGGGGCTGCTGGTCACGCCGTCAGCGGTGCTCGACCAGATCGTCCCGGCCCTTATCCTGGCATTCGCCCTGCTGCTGGTGGCCCGGCCGATCGCCATCTGGATCGGGCTGTGGCCGTTTCATTTTAATTGGCGCGAGACCACCTTCATTGCCTGGGTGGGGCTGCGCGGTGCGGTACCCATCGTGCTCGCCCTGTTCCCGATGATCTACGGCATCCCTGGGGCGGAACGTTTCTTCGAGATCGCCTACGTGGTGGTGATCACCTCGCTCTTGATTCAGGGCAGCAGCATTTCGCTCGCCGCTCGACTGCTGAAAGTCGAGGTGCCGCCCGAGCCGGAACCCCGGCATCGGGCCGACCTCAATTTGCCGATCGAGCCGCGGCTGGAGATGGTGCAATTCGTGGTCGGCGAGCATACCGACGCCGACAGCGCCGGGCCGGAGCGGATGCCCTTCGGCGAGTCGGTGTCCATCGCCGGCGTGGTGCGCAATCTCGCGCTGCGCAAACCCGACACGGGCTTCACCTTTCAGCCGGGTGACATCGTGCTGACCATCATCCCCGAGGACATGATCGGTGATCTCAGCCGATTCTTCTCCGGCGAGCGGCGCAAGAAGACGGCTCTGGTCGAGCAAACCTTCTTCGGCGTCTTCTCCCTGCGCGGCGGGGCGAAGGTGGCGGATCTCGCCGCCGTCTACGGCATCCGCTCGTCCGAGGAACTGCGCGAGTCGACACTCGACGAGGCCATCAAGTCCCTGCTGCGCAACCCGCCGGTGGTGGGTGACTCGGTCGACCTGGATCGCGTGCGCCTGACGGTGCGCGAGATGGAAGGGCCGACGATCACGCAGGTGGGTCTCAAGTTCCGCCAGTGAGTGGGATCAGTCCGGGTCGAGCAACCGCGCGACGCGGGCTCGCAAGGCGGGCACCACCTCCTCTTCGAACCACGGATTGTTCCTCAGCCAGCGATTGTTGCGCGGGCTGGGATGCGGCAGCGGAAAGTGCGTCGGGGCGAACCGGCGCCAGTCGGCGACCACGTCGGTCAGGCGCTGGCCGCCTTTGAGCCCTAAGTGCCATCCCAGCGCATACCGACCGATGACCACCGTGGTCTCGACAGTCGGCATCGCGTCGAGCAACGGGTGGCGCCAGGTCGGGGCACACTCCGGCCGAGGCGGCATATCCCCACCCCGGCCGGTGCCCGGAAAGCAGAAGCCCATCGGCACGATGGCGATGGCCGGGTGGTGATAGAAGGTCTCGCGATCGATACCGAGCCAGTCGCGCAGGCGATTGCCGCTGGGGTCGTTGAACGGCAGGCCGGTCTCGTGCACCCGTCGCCCCGGGGCCTGGGCGGCAATCAGCAGACGGGCCTCGCGGCGGGCGATGAACACCGGCCGCGGGCCGAGCGGCAGGTCCGCCTCGCACAAACGGCAGGCGCGTATCTCGGCCTCGAGTTCCTCCAGGGCGATGGGCTCAGCCGGCATCCCCGTCCAGGGCCTTGAGGTGGGCGAGCACCGAGTCCTCCAACCCTTCCAGGTCGTAGCCTCCCTCTAGCAAGGACACCACCGGCAGGTCGTCTCCGCCCGCCGCGGCGATCGCCTCGCGGGTGATCCAGGCAAAATCCTCGTCCTCGAGAATCCAGCCGCCCAGCGGATCGTTCTTGTGGGCGTCGAAACCGGCGGAGAACAGCAACAGTTGCGGGCGGAAATCGGCCAGCGTGTCGAACCAGACCGACTCGCGCACCCCTTTGCGGAATGCCTTGCCATCGGTCATGTTGGGCAGGCCGATCGGAAAGCAGTTATCGGCGATCGGCGGGATGCCCGAATAGGGGTAGAACGGGTGCTGGAAGACCGAGAAGAAGCGCACCGCGTCGCTGTTGGCAACGATCTCCTCGGTGCCGTCGCCGTGATGCACGTCGAAATCGACGATCGCCACCCGCTCAAGACCATGGTGGCGGATGGCGTAATAGGCCGCGATACAGACGTTGTTGAACACGCAAAAGCCACGCGGTTGGCAGGGGCCGGCGTGATGGCCCGGCGGGCGGGTCGCGAGAAAGGCACGCCGCTCGGGCCCCGGCAGGACCGCATCGATGGCCGCCTTCGCCGCACCCACCACCCGTCGGCTGGCATCGATGGTGTACTCGTTCAGCGAGGTATCGCCATCCACCCGCAGCACTCCGGAATCGGTGGGCGCCTGGCTGAAGATCGCCTCGACGTAACGCGGGTCGTGGGCCAACTCGTAATCGCTCTTGTCGCCCAAGGGCGCCTCGACTCGTTCATAACGATCAGCCGGGAACCGCTCGATCGCCGCCATCACCGCGTCCAGGCGCTCGGGGCGCTCCGGGTGCGGCAGCATGACGTCGTTTTCGTTCTCGTGCTTCCAGCAGACCGGGTGGCTGTAGATGAGCATGGGGCAAGTCCTCTTGGGCAGTTCGGCGGGCGTCGATCAAATCAAGCACGCGACCGGGCCGTTGTAAAGAATACTCCGGCGGTATCGAGTGCCCTGCCTACCGATCGTCAGACGCCCTCGTCGCCGGCACGCACGGTCAGCACGTCACCCTTCGACTCGCGCAGGATGTGTTGGGCCACGCTGCCGAGCAGCAGGTGGCGCAGCCCGGTATCGCCCTGGGTGCCACAGACGGTCAAGTCGGCGCGGGCCTTGATCGCCGCGTCGACCACCGCGGTGCCGGGATGGCCGGCGATAACGCGATAGTCCGGCTCGTGATCGCCGCGTACACCCACCTCGCGGGCGAACTCGCGCAGATGATCGTGCAGGGCCTCTTCCTGTTCCTGGCGCAGGCGCTCGTAGGTCGCCGCTTCGATGTAGCTCTCGAACCAGGTCTCGTAGGCATGCACCAGGGTGAACTGCGCCTGCGGCGCCCAGTCGAGCGCCGCGCGCAGCGCCGCCCGGCTCGATTCGGAGAAATCGATGGCCACGGCCACCTTTTGGTAGGCGTGGGTCGGTTCCACCCGGGCAACCAGCACCGGTACGTTGCTGGCGCGCACCATCTTCTCGGCGGTCGTGCCGATGAACCAGTCGCGCACCGCGTGGCGCCCGTGGGCCCCCACCACGACCAGGCGCGCGGCAATGGAGGTGGCCATCTCGGTGGCCACCGCGGCCGGCTTGCCCAGCCGCGCCTGCACGTCCGATGCGGGCGGCTCGATCCCCAGGCGCCCCGCCGCCTCCTGCACTTGCGATTTCAGGCCGGCGAGTGCCTCGCGCAGCAATTCGGCGCGCAGGTCGTCCGAGTCGAGATCACGGGTCTTGGCCACCCACCACAACGGCTCCTCCTGGATGACGTGCAGCGCGGTCAAGGAACAGGAGCGATGGGCGGCCAGCTGCGTCGCCCGGGTAATCGCCACCTCGCTGGCCTCCGAGAGGTCACTGGCAATCAGGATCGGACAGGTTTCGGCCATGGGGCGCTCCTTGCGACTAAGTTATCTTGCTTGTGAAGGTACCATCAGGCCATTCGTCTAAACCAGCGCCGCGATGCCACTCTAGCTCGGCACTGACCGTCGATCCCGGAGCAGGAACGCCTTGCAAGACCTCAAGATCTTCTGGAACACCCTGCTGCACGCCGGCCGCAACCTGCTGCCGATCGTGCTCGTGGTCGCCGTGTTCCAGCTGTTCGTGCTCGAGTCCGTGCCCGAAGGCCTGACCGGCATCCTGATCGGCCTGGGCGTGGTGGTCGTCGGCGTCGCCCTGTTCCTGCAGGGTCTGGAAATGGGCATCTTCCCTATCGGCAAGAGCCTCTCGAACGCCTTTGCCCGGCGGGGGTCGCTGCCCTTGCTGCTGGCCTTCGGTTTTTCCTTCGGTTTTGCCGCCGTGATCGCCGAACCGGCCCTGATCGCGGTGGCCGAACAGGCCCAGACCATCAGCCAGGGGCATATCGATGCGCTGACCCTGCGACTGATTATCGCCACCTCCGTGGGGGTGGTGGTGGCCTTGGGCGTGTTGCGCACCCTGCTCGGCCTGCCACTGCACTGGTTCATGATCGGCGGCTACATCACGGTGGTCACCGTCACCTGGTTCGCACCGGCCGAGATCGTCGGTCTGGCCTATGACTCGGGTGGCGTGACCACCAATATCGTCACCGTGCCCTTGATCGCGGCAGTAGGCATGGGGCTGGCCGCCTCGGTCAGTGGCCGCAACGTGCTTTCCGACGGCTTTGGCCTGGTGGCACTTGCCGTGATGGTGCCGATGATCACCGTGCAGGCCTACGGCATCTACGTATTCGAAATTGTCGGTGTCGATCCGGGTGCCGACTCGCTGGATCTGGCCGCACAAGCCGATGCCAAGCAGGCCCATCTCGACCCGATGGGCATCCTCACGGGCTTGCTGATCACGCTGCGCGACGTGCTGCCGATCATCGCCGCCGTGCTGTTCTTCCAGCTGGCGATCCTCCGCCAGCGCATCCCGCATCTCAAGCGCGTGATTATCGGCTTTCTGCTGGTCATCCTGGGGCTGTACGCCTTTGTCGTCGGCCTCAAGCTGGGGCTGTTCCCGATCGGCGAGCGCATGGCCGACCAGCTGATCGCCCAAGACAACGTGATCTTCCTGTACCTGTTTGCCTTTGCGATCGGCTTTGCCACCACCATGGCCGAACCGGCGTTGATCGCCATCGGTGACCAGGCCGAGCACGCCGCCCAGGGGCAGATCCGCGCCTCGATCATCCGCCTGCTGGTTGCCGTGGGTGTCGCGATCGGTATCACAATCGGCGTGCACCGCATACTGGCCGGGGATTCGATCCACTATTACGTGATCGGCGGCTACGCGCTGGTGATCCTGCTGACGCTCCTGGCGCCGCGCTACATCATCGCCCTGGCCTATGATCTGGGCGGGGTAACCACCTCGGAGGTGACCGTGCCGCTGGTCACGGCGCTGGGCATCGGCCTGGCCACGCAAATCGAGGGACGTGATGCGCTGATGGACGGCTTCGGCCTGATCGCCTTTGCCTCGATCTTCCCGATCGTGACCGTGCTCGGCTACGCCACGATCGCCGAGTTCGCCAACCGACGGCAGGCAAACCGGCCCTCGGGCCGGCCACCGAATGACACATCGACTGAAGAGGACGCACCGCGATGAGATTTTCCGTACTGGTCGCCATTCTCGCCGAGGATATGGAGGAAAAGGCCGTCGAGGTGGCCAAGACCGCCGGCGCCGGCGGCGTGACCCTGCTCAATGGCCGCGGCATCGGTGCCGAGGAAAAAAAGACCTTTTTCGGGCTGACCTACGAGGGCAGCCAGTCGGTATTGCTGTTCGTGCTCGAGCGCTCGCTGTCGCTCAAGGTGATGAAGGCGCTGACCCGGGAGCTCGAGTTGACCGACCACTCGCGCGGCGTCGTATTCACCCTGCCGCTCGAGCATATCGCCGGTATCGAGAACCGGCAGGTAGAACGTTTCCAGGAGAACGTGAAAGATGACCTCTGAAACCCGCCCCCGGCTGGTCGGCGACGTGATGGTCCGCGAGGTTGCGACCATCTCGCCCATGGCCACCCTGCGTGAGGCCCTGCGCGAGATGCGCCAGAAGCGCGTGAAATCGCTGGTGGTCGAGAAGGCCCATCCGCATGACGCCTACGGCATCCTCACCTACACCTCGATTCTGCGCACCATCGTCGCCGAGGAAGGCGACATCGATCTGGCGAACGTCTACGACGTGATGAGCAAGCCGGCGATCTCGGTCCCCGAAGGCATGGAGATCAAGTACGCCGCCCGCCTGATGGTCTCCCAATCGATCCGTCGCGTCATCGTGCTCAGAAGCGATGACCTGGTCGGCATCGTCACCATGAGCGACATCGTCGAATCGATCATGGAACTGGCCGAGCGCTGAAACACGGGCAAGCGAACGAAAAAAGGCGCACCCACTCGGGCCCGCCTTTCTGTCTCTTCCCGACCGATTCGGCCGGGTCACTCATTGGCTTACTGCCAGCCGATAAAATCGGTGGCGGCATCGGCCGCGTCATACAGGAACAGGTCGCGGAACATGTGATCCGCACCGGAGACAACCGTCATCTCGATGTGATCGTCTTCGACCCGCTCTGCCATCTTCTCTTCAAGATCGGTAACGGTCTCGTCCGCGCCGGCGACGATCACGAGCGTCGGCACAGAGACCTCGCCCAGCACCGTGGGCGTATCCATGCGCGGATCCTCGCGGTAGTAGCTGACCACGCTCGAGGCGGCGGCGCGGGTATCCGGGCAGTAGATGAAATCCATCTCCATCAACTCGTCGCCCTTGCCCTCGTCGACCAGTGCCTCGGCCTTCTCCAGCAGCGGGGCGAGCTCGGTGTCGTAGTTCGACTTGTAGTCCTTGGCGTAGTAGCCCTCGGACCAGGTCTGCGGTGCCAGCAGGACCGCCTTCTCGACCATCGGATCGGCCTGATCGGCGAGATAGCGCGCCACCTGGTTACCACCGCGCGAGTGCCCCATCACGGCCAGCCGCTCGGCACCCTCACCCTTGAGCCACTCGGCCCAGGCAGCGATCTCGTCGACCGCATCCTCGTGCTTGTGACGATGGGTGGAATCGCAGTCATACATGCCTTCGCGGGCGTCCTGACCGAGGCTCAAGTTGATGGCCAGCGAGTTGTAGCCGGCATCACGCAGCAGTTCCTGCATGCTGCTCATGATATCCATCTGCCCGTGGGCAAGCGTGCCGTGGACCATTAGTACCACGCCGTCCTCGACGGAACTGCCCGGCGCCATCTCCATGTACCCGACCAGGGTCATGTCGTCGTGCTCCAGTTCGACCCGGTCGGCGGCCTGCGCAACCGACTGGACCAGGCCGATCCCACCGACCAGCGGCAGGCAGAGCGCCGCCGTGGCAATACGTTTCAACATGCGTTTCATTGTTATCTCCCCTTTGGTGGACGAGTCGGTAGACGTCGACTTCAAAGTGTAGCCCGCTCTCACCGGTCACGCCCCTCCGTATGCCGCAGCAAACATGTCCTGGCTAACGTCCTTGGCTGACGTTCTGGACGAACGCAAACGTCCCCACGAGAGGCCGAGTGGAAAGACACGAACAGGACGCGACAGAGGCAACGATGTTTTTCCAACAGACAAAAAAATGGGCAGGTCGCTCCCCGTGGGAACAGACCTGCCCGCAAAACTCACCGCAGGAGGAGTCGATGAAAACGAAGAAGCATCTAAATGCGACTCACGGCCTATGACCGGAACGAGATTCAGGAGTTCCCCGAACCACGCTGAATCGCTGGAATCGATGCGCTGCGCTGGTCGATTCCTGGGGCTTGGCCGATTCGACCGCCCTTCGTTTTCAAGTGACGAGCCGAGTATAGCGCCCCAATATGCGAATGCAAACGTTTCGCATTGCCGTTTGCATGACATGGTGATGACAGCCCGCCAGACCCTCGGCTGACCTAATGAAAATCCCGCGAATGGGTGGGCAACTCGCCCAGCCACTCGCTGTGATCGACCAGCATGCGCGCGACGAGATGGGCGACGCCGTCGCGGTGTTGCCATTGACCGCGCACCTCCAGCAGACGCGCATTGACCACCACCTGCTGGTATGCGGCGACGCGATCCGGCCAGACGATCACGTTGACCGTGCCCACCTCGTCCTCGAGCGTGAGAAACACCGTGCCCTTGGCCGTGCCAGGGCGCTGGCGCATGGTCACCAGACCGCAGTAGCGCGTGTGGGCACCATCGTGCCGAGTCTTGAGCTCGTCGCTGCGTCGCAGCCGCAACTGCCGCAGCCGCTCGCGCAACAGGCCCAGCGGATGGCCGTTCAACGACAGGCCCAGTCGCTGGTAGTCGGCGACGATGGTTTCGGCCTGGTTCGGCGCGGGCAATTCGACGGACGGTTCGGCCACCATTCGATCGGCCGGCAAGCCGGCCTCGAGGTCCATGTCCGCCGGGATGCCGCTCGCCGACCAGTGCGCCGCGTATCGATTGCCCTCCAACGCGGCGAAGGCACCCGCATGGGCCAACGCGCGGCGGTCACGGACATCCAGGCGCGTCCGACGCACGCAGTCGGCCACATCGCGAAAGGCCGCCTGATCCCGGGCGGCCAGCAAGCGCTCGATGCCGGCAGCGGAAAGGCCGTGAATGCGCCCCAGCCCCAGGCGCAGGGCGTGAGTCTGGACGGCATACCCCGCTTCTTCCAGTGGTTCGAGCGTGCTCTCGCCGTCACTGGCCATCACGCAGGGCGGGCGCACCACCACGCCGTGACGACGGGCGTCCTGCACCAGTTGCGATGGGCCGTAGAAGCCCATCGGCTGGCTGTTCAACAGCGCGCAGTAGAAGGCGACCGGCTCGTGGCACTTGAGCCAGGCCGAGGCGTAGGCGATCACGGCGAAGCTGGCCGAGTGCGATTCGGGAAAGCCGTACTCGCCGAAGCCGAGAATCTGCCGGTAGACGCGATCGGCGAATTCGGCAGCAAAGCCGCGCTCGGTCATGCCGTCGAACAGGCGTCGGCGAAAGTCCTCCAGCGTGCCGCGCTTGCGCCAGGCGCCCAATGCGCGCCGGAGTTGGTCGGCCTCGCCGGCGGAAAACCCGGCGGCCACCATGGCCAGCTCGATCACCTGCTCCTGGAAGATCGGCACGCCCAGCGTGCGACCCAGCACCCGCCGGATGTCCTCGTTGGGATATTCCTCGCGCTCGAGCCCCTGCCGGCGCTTGAGATAGGGGTGGACCATCTCGCCCTGGATCGGACCGGGGCGGACGATGGCAATCTCGATCACCAGGTCGTAGAACGAGCGCGGCTTGAGCCGCGGCAGCATGCTCATCTGCGCGCGCGACTCGATCTGGAACACGCCGACGGTATCCGCCCGGCTGATCATCTCGAAGGTGGCCGGATCCTCGCGCGGGATCGACCACAGTGCCAGTTCCTGATCGCCTGGACGATGGAAATTGACCAGTTCCATCGCCCGGCGCACCGCCGAGAGCATGCCCAGCGCCAGTACGTCGATCTTCATCAGACCGACGGCGTCCAGGTCGTCCTTGTCCCACTGGATCACGGTCCGGTCGGCCATCGAGGCGTTCTCCACCGGCACCAGGTCGGCCAATTGGCCGCGGGCGATGACGAACCCGCCGACGTGCTGGGAGAGATGCCGCGGCATGCCGGTAAGCTGCCGGGCGATCGCCAGCCACCAGTGAATCTGGCGCAGGTTGCCGTCGACGCCGGCCGCAGCCAGCTTGTCGGCATCCACCTCGCGATCCCACCAGGCGAGCTGCTCATTGACACGCTCGGTGACGTCCTCGCCCACGCCCAGCGCCCGAGCGGCGTCGCGCAGCGCGGACTTGCGTCGGTAGCGGATCACCGTGGCCGCCAGCGCGGCCCGCTCGCGCCCGTAGCGGCGGTAGATGTACTGCATCACCTCCTCGCGGCGGTGGTGCTCGAAGTCGACGTCGATGTCCGGCGGCTCGGCGCGCTCCTTGGAAATGAAGCGCTCAAACAGCATCGAGGATTCGGCCGGATTGACCGCCGTGATGCCGAGCGCAAAGCACACCGCCGAATTCGCCGCCGAGCCGCGCCCCTGGCAGAGAATCCCCCGCGAGCGGGCGAAACGCACGATGTCGTGCACGGTAAGAAAGTAGGGCTCGAAGGCCATCTCGTGGATGATCGAGAGCTCGCGCTCGATCTGTGCGGACACACGCTCGGGGATGCCCTCGGGCCAACGCCCAGCCGCCCCCTCCAAGGTCAACCGACGCAACTGCTCGCGCCCGGTCACACCCGGCGGGATGTCGTCCAGCGGGTACTCGTAGGACAGTTCGTCGAGCGAGAAGTGGCACGACTCGGCGACCGCGATGGCCTCGGCCCGCCACTCGGCCGGAAACCGATCGGCGAGCAGCTCGACCGGACGCAGATGGCGCTCGGCATTCGACGGCAGTCGATCGGCCGCCTCCATCACGGTCACGCGATGACGCAGGGCCGTGACCACGTCCAGCAGCGGCTTTTCTTGCCGATCGGCCATCAGCGTATCGCCCAGGGCGGTGACGGGCAGATCGCGGGCTTCTGCCAGCGCCCGGGCATGGCCGGATCGACGTCCGTCCAGTCCGTCGAGCCACGCCACCACGCCCAGCCAGGGGCGGATGTTGCCGGCCAGAAGCCAGTCCGGCGAGACCATGCCACCGGCCGGCACCTGCCAGATCACCCGTACCCCCACATCCAGCCCATCCAGCCCATCGAGCACGTCCGCCCGGCCAAGCCGGTACTCGCCCTTGGTCGCCGCCCGGCGCCCGCGGGTGACGATCTGGCTGATCGCCGCATAGCCGGCCCGACTCGCGGCCAGCAGCACCAGCTGGTCACCCTCCTCAAGGTGCAGCCGCGTACCGAGGATCAGTTGCGGACGCCCGTCCTCCGGCAAGGCCCGCCACCCCTGCTGGGCCCGCACCACCCCGGCCAGCGAACATTCGTCGCAGATGGCGATGGCCGCGTAACCGCGCGCGGCCGCCACCTCGACCAGCCGCTCGGGGTCGGGCGTGGCGGTCAGGAAGCTGAAATTGGAACGGGCGGACAACTCGGCATGGGCATTCATGCCGATACTGTATATAAATACAGCTTAGGATATCCAGTCACTCATCAAGTCGATCTGTACCAACCCGCATACCGACTCGAATCATCGAGTCAGAGTCGTCGCCCCCGGCACCAACGACGGCAAGTCGGCTGGTCAGCCGGCATGCGCCTGCAGGATGCGCAGGAACCCCTCGCCGTATTTCTCCAGCTTGTGCTCGCCCACCCCGGAGACCGCCGCCATTTCCTCGAGGCCAGTCGGTCGTATCTCGAGCATGTGCTTGAGGGTGGCATCGCTGAACACCATGTACGGCGGAATGCCCTGCTCTTCGGCCAGCCGCTTGCGATGGGCGCGCAGCGAATCCCAGAGTGGCTCGTCTTCCGCGGGCACCGGGGTGCTGCCCGGCTTTGCCCCGCGCCGACCCGCTTGGCGCTTTTTCTCGGGACGCAGATGCAGGCGCTCCTCGCCGCGCAGCACGGTGCGGGCGCTGGGGTCGAGGTGCAGTCCACCGTGGCCTTCGGCATCGACGGCGATCAGCCCGCGCGCGATCAACTGGCGGAACAGGCCCCGCCAGGCGGTGGCGGACAATTCCGTGCCGATACCGAAGGTGGATATCTGGTCGTGGCCGAAGCGGCGCATCCGGTCGTCCGCCTCGCCGCGCAACACCGCAACCAGGTAGTTCACGCCGAAGCGCTGCCCGGTGCGATGAATGCAGGACAGCGCCTTCTGCGCGGCCTCGGTGGCATCCCAGGTCTCCGGTGGCTCGAGACAGTTGTCGCAGTTGCCGCAGGGTTCGGCCAGCGTCTCGCCGAAATAGCCCAGCAACGACTGGCGACGGCAGCGGGTCTCCTCGGTCAACCCGAGCATGGCGTCGAGCTTGGCCTGCTCGATGCGCTTGATGCGTTCGTCCGCCTCGGAACCGGCCATCATCTGGCGCAGGGTGAGCACGTCCTGCAGGCCGTAGTCCATCCAGGCATCGGCCGGCAGGCCGTCACGCCCGGCCCGGCCGGTCTCCTGGTAGTAGGCCTCGATGCTCTTGGGCAGGTTCAGGTGCGCGACGAAACGCACATCGGGCTTGTCGATGCCCATGCCGAAGGCGATGGTCGCGACCACGATGACGCCCTCCTCGGCGAGAAAGCGCTCTTGAACGGTGCGCCGGTGATCGGCCGACAAGCCGGCGTGGTAGGGCAAGGCGACCAGGCCCTGGCTGCTGAGCCATTCGGCGGTCTGCTCGACCTTCTTGCGTGACAGGCAGTAGACGATGCCCGCCTCGCCCGCGTGCTCCTCGCGGATGAAACGCAGCAGCCGGTCGCGGCTACCGCCACTGCCCTGGCTGATGCGATAACGGATATTGGGCCGGTCGAAACCTGAGACGAAGCGCCGCGCGTTATCCAACCGCAGGCGGTTGATGATCTCCTCACGGGTCGCCTCGTCGGCCGTGGCGGTCAGGGCAATGCGGGGGACGTTCGGGAAGTGGTCGGCCAGTTCGCCCAGACGGATGTACTCCGGGCGGAAGTCGTGGCCCCACTGCGAGACGCAGTGCGCCTCGTCGATAGCGATCAGGTTGACCGGCAGGCCCGACAATCGCTCGAGCGCCGCCGGGGTCATCAGCCGCTCCGGCGCCAGGTAGAGCAGATCGAGTTCCCCGGCGTGCAATTGGCGGATCACCTCGCGGGATTGCTCGGCCGAGAGGCTGGAGTTGAGAAAGGCCGCGGCCACGCCCAGCTGGCGCAGCGCGGCAACCTGGTCCTGCATCAGGGCGATCAGCGGCGAGACCACGATGGCCGTGCCGGGGCTCGACAGCGCCGGCACCTGGTAGCACAGCGACTTGCCGCCGCCGGTGGGCATCAGGACCAGGGCATCGCGGCCCGAGGTGACCGTCTCGATCACCTCGCCCTGCGGCGGGCGGAAGTCCTCGTAACCGAAGACGCTGTTCAGGATTTCGCGGGGGGTTTTTGACATGGCGCGTATTGGGCCAGATTCGGCCTCGGAAGGAAACCGCGCACGGTCGAACACGCGCGCTCAAGACCGACTCCCGGGCTTGGGAAATGGACGAAGCGGCGCGGGTCCGATAACGTTCCGTTTTTCATGACATTGTGACAGGCGTATTCGACATGGATCTCAACGAGATGGACGCGTCCGAAAAGGTTGCCCAACCCGCCGGCCGGGAGCTGTTCCGCTTTGGTGTGGCCCTGCTGTTCGTCATCGGCGTAGCGCTGTTCACCTGGCTCACCCAGGGGCACGTCAGTCTCGTTATGGTGGCCGCCGCGGTGATCGGCGCCTACATGGCCATGAACATCGGCGCGAACGACGTCGCCAACAATGTCGGCCCGGCCGTCGGCTCGAAGGCCCTGACCCTGGGCGGGGCCATCGCCATCGCCGCGATCTTCGAGGCGGCCGGCGCGATCATCGCCGGTGGTGACGTGGTCAGCACCATCAAGGGCGGCATCATCGACCCGGCCGCCATCGATGACCCGATGACCTTCGTCTGGCTGATGATGGCCGCCCTGCTCGCCGCGGCGATCTGGCTCAACCTCGCCACCGCGATGGGCGCACCCGTCTCGACCACCCACTCGATCGTCGGCGGGGTGATGGGCGGCGGTATCGCCGCGGCCGGCTGGGGCATCGCCAACTGGGGCACGGTCGGACAAATCGCGGCCAGCTGGGTGATCTCGCCCCTGCTCGGCGGGCTGCTCGCCGCCGTTCTGTTGTACCTGATCAAGCGGAGCATCACCTATCAGGACGACCTGATCGATGCGGCGAAAAAACGCGTCCCCTGGTTCCTCGCGCTGATGGCCTGGGCCTTCGGCACGTATCTCGTGGTCAAGGGCCTGAAAAAGATCATCGAGATCCCGTTCCTGGGCGCCGTGCTGATCGGCCTAGTGCTCGCCGGGATCGTATTCTTCATCGTCCGTCCCATCGTCGCCCGAGCCGCCGACGGCATGCAGGAAAACAACAAGGCGAGCGTCAATCGCCTGTTTATCCTGCCGCTGATCTTCGCCGCCGCCCTGCTGAGCTTCGCCCACGGCTCGAACGACGTCGCCAACGCAGTCGGCCCGCTGGCCGCGATCAACGATGCGCTCACGCAGGCGGGCACCGCCTCCGAGGCGGCCATTCCGTTGTGGGTGATGCTGATCGGTGCACTCGGTCTGGCGGTGGGTCTCGCGCTGTATGGCCCGAAACTAATCCGCACCGTCGGTCACGAGATCACCGACATCGATCCGATGCGCGCCTACTGCATCGCGTTGGCCGCCACCCTGACGGTCATCCTCGCCTCGCAACTCGGCCTGCCGGTCTCCACCACGCATGTGACCATCGGCGCGGTATTCGGCGTCGGGTTCCTGCGCGAATACCTCAAGTCCAACTACGACCGTCTCGAACAACAGGTCCGCGACCTGCACCCGGAAAGTGATGACGACGAGGTGATGCAGGAATACCTCGAGCGCTTCCGGGCAGCGCCGCTCAAGCAAAAGAAGCGGATGCTCCAGGAGCTCAAGGACAAGAACATGCGTCGCGAGGCACACATCAGCAAACGCCAGCGCAAGGGCCTGAAGAAGATCTACAAGCGTGAACTGGTCAAGCGCTCGCTGGTGCTCAAGGTCGTCGCCGCCTGGGTGATCACCGTGCCGGCCGCCGCGCTGCTGGCCGCGATGTTCTTTTTCGTGATCCGCGGCATCTTCGCCGGCGGGTGATCGCCAGCGCTGGCCAAGGAGCCTAGAATCCCTCCATGCCAGCGCACCCGACCGACCTGACCCTACGCGACACGCTCGACGCCGCCCTGCCCGCCTGGCAACGCGCCGGCCATCGCCTGCCGGTACTGCTCGCCGGCTCGCGCGACTGGGCACTGACCGCAGCAAAGGCGCTGGTCAATGCAGATACGCTCTGGGTGGGCCCCGATGCCCCGCCAACAATCCACTCGCTCGGCTTTCGCCGCACCCGCGAATCACTGGGCGGGGAATACGACCGGGTGGTATTCAACGCCCTGTCGGGGTTCGACCCCGATGCCCTCGGTGCGGTCGCCGGCCTGCCCCGTGCCGGCGGCTGCCTGATCCTGCTCGTCCCACCGCTGGCCGACTGGCCCGACCGGGAGGACCCGGAACTGGCCCGGATCACGCCCTACCCGTTCACCCCGGCGGATGCCGGCTCGGCCTACGTCCGTCGCCTGATTCGCCTCTTGGCCGAACAGCCCGTGTTGTGGAGTGTGACGGAGGGCCAGCCGCTACCACCGGCACCGTTTCCCGCCTTGCATGCCGGCAAGCCGCCACTCGCCGCCGCGCCCTGCCGCACGCCCGAGCAGGCCGAAGCGGTCGAGCGCATCCTTGCCGTGGCCAACGGCCGCCCGCGCCGACCGTTGGTGCTGCGCTCGCACCGGGGACGCGGCAAGAGCTCGGCACTGGGCATTGCCGCGGCTCACGCCCTGCAGATGGGCTTGGGCGACGTGCTGGTCACCGCGCCACGGCGCGCGGCAATCGAGCCGGTGTTCGCGCGCGCCGCCGAGGTCGTCGGGACCGAAACCGATGCCGATGGCACGCTGCGTCTCGGCGCCCACAGCCTGCGGTTCGTACCGCCAGATGTACTAATCGAGCAGCGCCCATCGGGACGCCTGTTGCTGGTCGACGAGGCGGCGGCCCTGCCCGCCGGCCTGCTCGAGGACCTGTTCGCGAGCCACTCGCGCTGCGTGTTCGCCACCACCGAGCACGGTTACGAAGGCAGCGGCCGCGGCTTCGCGCTGCGGTTCCTGCCCCGTCTCGAGGAGCAGGCGGTCTCGGTGCATCACCAGCGGCTCATTACGCCGATACGCTGGGCGGCGGACGACCCGCTCGAGACCCTGATCGACCGGCTGCTGCTTCTCGATGCCGAGCCGGCCGACCTGCCGGCGGAGGGCCCCCTCGCCCCCGGCCCGCCGCGACAGCTGGATCGCGACGCACTGGCCGCCGACGAGCCTCGGCTCGTCGAGCTGTTCGGCCTGCTGGTCAGCGCCCATTACCGCACCACGCCGCGCGATCTACGCCAGTTGCTCGAGGCACCCGGCACCCACCTGTGGGCAATCCAGGCAGACGACCGAATCCTGGCGACCGCCGTGGTACAGGACGAAGGCAACCTGCCCGAATCGCTTGCCGAGGCGGTATTCGCCGGCGAACGCCGCCTGCATGGCCACCTGCTGCCGCAGACCCTCGCGGCACACGCCGGCGAGGCCGACTGGCCAACGCTGTCCGGCCGACGGATCCAGCGAATTGCCGTCCATCCGGCGGCCCGTCGGCGCGGTCTCGGCCGGCGGCTGGTGGCAGCCATCGCCGAGACGGCCCGTGCCGACGGCCTTGATTTCCTCGGCGTGAGTTTCGGCGCACAGGATGACCTGGTCGACTTCTGGTGGGCCTGCAATCTCGTCGGCCTGCATCTCGGCCAGCACCGCGACCCGGCCTCGGGGCAGGAGGCGATGGTCATGGCATTGGGGTTGTCACCGGCGGGACAGGAAGCGGTCACACATACCACGCGTCGTCTGGTCGGAACCGTGGCAGACCGTGCTGCCGGGCCCTTGCGCCACACCCACCCCGCCCGACTGTCGGGGCTGCTGGCGAGCACGCCGCCGGCTGACATGCCCACCCTCGATGACGTCGAACGCCGGCAGATCGAAGCCTGCGCCTACCGTCGTCATCACTTGGATGCCGCGCTTGGGCCACTGCGCCGCTTCCTGCCGACGGCGCTCGGCCATCCCGCGGTGATCGAGGCCCTCGCTTCGGATGATCGCGCTCTGCTGACTGCTCGCTTCCTGCAGCTCCACGAGGACACGGCAGTGGCCACCCGATTCGGGCTGACCGGACGCCGGGCAGTCGATGAGGCATGCCGGAGGATGCTGGGAAAGATCCTCGAGGTACTGGCAGGCTAGAGTGGGAATAGCGCGCTATGCTTGACGCCGACGACGCACCAATCCGGCGCGACGAATCCAAGGCACCATTCCATCGATGCAGACAGGGACATCACTGCTATGAAAGTCGCTTTCTTCCATACCAAGCCCTACGATCGCGAGGCCTTCGAGGCCGAGCGGAAAGGGCATGAGATCGACTACTTCGACCAGCGCCTGAGCGAAGAAACCGTCCATCTGGCCCAGGGCTATCCGGCCGTCTGCGTCTTCGCCAACGACATCCTCAATGCCCGGGTGATCCACGCCCTGGTCGAGGGCGGTACCGAGGTGCTCGCCCTGCGCTGTGCCGGCTGCAATCACGTCGATTTCGACGCGGTCGCCGAGACCGGCCTGCGCGTGGTAAACGTGCCCGCCTACTCGCCCAACGCGGTAGCCGAACACGCCGTGGCGCTCATGCAGGCCGTCAACCGGCACCTGCCGCGCGCCGTCTCGCAGGTCCGCATGGGCAACTACGCCCTGCACGGGCTGGTCGGCATGGACGTGGTCGACAAGACGGTGGGCGTGGTCGGCACCGGGCGCATCGGCACGGTGTTCGCGCGCATCCTCAAGCAGGGCTTCGGCGCCAAGGTCATCGCCCACGACCCCTATCCCAACGACGAATGTCTTGCGATGGGCATCGACTACGTCTCGCTGGAGGACCTGCTTACGCGCTCGGACATCATCAGCCTGCACTGCCCGCTGACCGAGGACAGCCACCATCTCATCGACGCGGCGGCCGTCGCACAACTCAAACCGGGTGTGCTGATCGTCAACACCAGCCGCGGTGCGGTCATCGACACGCAGGCGGCCATCGACGGGCTGAAATCCGGGCAGATCGGCGGACTCGGCATCGATGTCTACGAGAACGAGGGGCCTCTGTTCTGGGAGGATCGCAGCGACGAGCCGCTCACCGATGACCAGTTCGCCCGGCTACTCGGGTTCGGCAACGTGGTGATCACCGGGCACCAGGCCTTCCTCACGCGCGAGGCGCTGGACCAGATCGCGAAGCAGACCCTGGAGAACCTCACCTGCATCGAGACCGGCACGGCCTGCGAGCGCGAGATCACCCCGACCGACGAACAGGCCGACTGACCCGTAATGGCCGGAACGCTACAATCACCCGCTGTTTCTTGCCCGCCTACTTCTCGGCAGCGCCCATGGACCTGATCTCTCCCCTTCAACTCACCGCCCTCAACCCCGTTGGCCAGGGGGCGCAGAAGCTCGTCTTCCGCCACCCCGACGACCCACGCGTGCTGGTCAAGGTGGTCAACCCGCGCTTTATCGAGCGCCGGGACAAGCGCGACCGCTTCTACCAAAAGCGCCGTCGCATCGGGCATCACCGGGCGTTTGCCCGCGAGATGATCGAGCACCTCGCCTCGCGGGCGCTGGCACCCGGTCGACTCGCGCCCTACCCGCAACATCCTCGGCGTGATCGACACGGACATGGGGGCGGACCTGTTGGTGGAAGCGGTACTGGATGAGAACGGCGAGCTGGCGCCCACCCTGCACGACCTAGTCGAGGGCGGCCGTTTCGGACCGCACGAACAACGGGCGCTGGAGCGATTCGCCGACTGGGCGCTGGCATCGAACGTGTTGATCAATGACCTGTCGCCGGACAACCTCGCCTGGCACCCGTCGGGACACTTCGTCATGATCGACGGCCTGGGCGATCGCGCCGGCATCCCGATCCGCGCGGTCAGCCCCTGGCTCAACCGTGTCTACAAGCGCAAGAAGATCCGCCACCTCCTCGCGGAGATCGGCATGGGAAAAGACTCGGGACGCTCCCGGAAACCCATCGCGATCGCCGTGGCGATCATCCTGGCGTTGCTCGGCCTGCTTGCCGCCCAGATGGAATTGTTGCTCGACTAAGCCAGTCGGCCGCGACAGACATCGAGCGTGTTTGAGGCTACTCTTTCCAGAAAAACAAGGAGGACAGCATGCGCCCCGAAACCATCGCCCTGCACGCCGGCTACGAACCGGACGACCAGCACGCCGTCGCCGTGCCGATCCACCAGACCACGTCGTACAGCTTCGACAACGCCCAGCACGCGGCCGACCTGTTCGACCTCAAGGTCCAGGGGAATATCTACTCGCGGATGATGAACCCCACCTGCGGGGTCCTCGAGGCGCGCATGGCGGCACTCGACGGCGGCATCGGGGCCTTGGCCACGGCCACCGGCATGGCCGCGATCACCTACACGATCCAGACCATCGCCCAGGCCGGCGACAACATCATCTCGATCAGCGAGCTCTACGGCGGCACCTACAACCTGTTCGCCCACACCCTGCCCCGCCAAGACATCGAGGTGCGGATGCAGGACAAGGACGACTTTGCCGGCATCGAGGCGGCGATCGACGAACGCACACGCGCGATCTACTGCGAGTCGATCGGCAATCCCTCGGGCAGCGTCGCCGACATCGAGCGACTGGCCGACATCGCCCATCGCAACGGCCTGCCGCTGATGGTCGACAACACCGTCGGCACGCCCTTTCTCCTCAAGCCGATCGATTACGGCGCCGACATCGTCATCCACTCGGCGACCAAGTACATCGGCGGGCATGGCACCACCCTCGGCGGCGTAATCGTCGACTCGGGCAACTTCGACTGGGCCGCGCACCCGGAGCGCTTCTCGCTGCTGATCGAGCCCGATCCCTCCTACCACGGCGTGAGTTACACCAACGACGTCGGTCAGGCGGCCTTTATCACCCGCGCCCGCGTGGTGCCGATGCGCAATACCGGCGCCGCCCTGTCGGCCCAGTCCGCCTGGAACCTGCTGCAAGGGCTGGAGACGCTCTCGCTGCGCATGGATCGAGTCTGCGAGAACACCCAGGAGATCGCCGAATTCCTCGAGGAGCATCCGCAAGTCAGCTGGGTGCAGTACGCCGGGCTACCCGAGCACAAGGACCACCGCTTGGCGCAGAAATACATGGACGGCCGGGCCTCGGGCATCCTCAGCTTCGGGCTCAAGGGCGGCCGCGAGGCGGGTGTGCGCTTCTACGACGCGCTCAACCTGATCCTGCGGCTGGTCAATATTGGCGATGCCAAGAGCTGCGCGGCCATCCCCGCCTCGACCACCCACCGTCAGCTCAACGACGAGGAGCTGCGCGCCGCGGGCGTGCCGCCGGACATGGTGCGCCTGTCGATCGGCATCGAGCACGTGGACGACCTGATCGAGGATCTTGATCAGGCGCTAAAGGCGGCACGCTGACGTAATCGAGGACGGACGCGAACACTCGCGCTGCCCAGCGAACGAGCGACGCCACTGTAGGTCGGGCTTCAGCCCGACAGCCGCCCAGGCCCCGACCCTACCCTGCCGAAACCGAATCACCTGTCATCCCGGTGGAATGTCGGGCTGAAGCCCGACCTACGGATGACGGTGGTTTCTGATAAGGGGCTTGGCCGCCTCAGGCCAGTAACACGGCAATAATCCCGGTGATGAATATCCCGTCGAAGGTGCCCGCCCCGCCGATCGAGGCCACCGGCGAGCCCATCTTGCGGATGTCCTTCAGGCGCAGCAGGTCGGCCCCGATCAGCACCCCGAGGGTACCGCCCACGTAGGCCAGTGCGGGGCTATGCTCCGGATCGATGACGATGCCGGCCATGGCGGCCGCCAGCGGCGCGACGAGGATCGGCATGCCGATACCGATTCCCGGCACGGGACGGCTGGCGTAGTACGACACGGCCGAGACCGTGATCACGGCCAGCAGGTAGTCGAACGGCGCGGCGCCGGCATTGAGCAGCAGGTAGGCGGAAAAGGTCAGCGGCAGCAGGCAGCCGCCCAGGTTCACGGCCACGGTCGTGATCCCCTCGAAGGGCACCTGGTGCTGCTTGAGCAGGCGGCGCAACGGGTCGGGGGGTGGCTCTGGTTCGTCGGGCGCCTCGGCCTGCATGCGAAACAGCGGCACGTTGACCAGGCTGCCCATCAGCGAGACGAACAGTAGCGTCATGCCCGCTTCTGGGGCTAGCCCCAGCTTCTGGAAGGTCAACTGCAGCGCCCCGACCTGGATCAGGACGAACAGGAAAACCAGCCCGAACAGGGCAAACAGGAATGGACCGCCCGGCATCGGTACTCAGGCCCCGCGGATCGCGGAGACAACCACGAAGCCGCCTTCGCCGTGCCCGGATCGCAGGGGTTCGATTTCCCGCGTTTGTGTCGGCAAGCGGGCCAGTGTCTGCCCCCACGCCGCCACGCGAAAGCCGCCTTCCTCGACAAAACGCCCCACCTCGCCGGCCGAGTGGAAGGTGGCGTCCCGGTAGAAGACGCTCTCATCCTGATGCGCCTCGTAGTCCTCGCCCAGCGGGCTGTCACGGTCGATAAAGCCGATCACCAGCCGCCCGCCGGGTCGCAGCACCCGGCATGCCTCGGCGACCATCGCCGCGGGCGAATCGACGAAACAGATCGTGGTGACCACCAGGACATGATCGAAACGCCCGGCCGGGAATGGCAGATGCTCCGCGACGCCCTCGACCGCCTCGATGCCGCGTCTGGCCGCGTATTCCAGCATGGCCGGAGACGGGTCGACGCCCACCTGCACACCCAGCGGCCCGGCAAAGCGACCGCTGCCCACGCCGATCTCCAGGCCGTCGCCGCTCCAGGGCACGAATGCACGCAGGGCGAGCAGTTCGGAGTGATAGGCGGCCTGGTGATGCTCGAACCAGTCGTCGTAGCGCTGGTGATGGGCCTCGAAGGCGGCGTCTCTGGCCATGCGCACATCTCCTGTCTTGCGGTGGAAGCAGCCGTTGCCAAAACGTCTTAGCGCGCCCCGGCAACGGCCGACGCTGCGACGTCCGGCCCGGCCACGACCCGACCCGCAACTCGGCCCAGGGTCACGAGTCGATCAACCGGAACGAAGACCCGGCCGGCGACACGCGGCAGGGTCTCGTCCCCGGGCGTCAGCCCCACCCGATCCAAAGCACGCCAGACCAGTTCGGAACAGTAAAAGCTCGGATCGTCGTCCAGGCGGAAACGGGTGTCGAAGGTGGTCTGCCGCGCGAGGTGATCGAGAAGCCAGTCGCCGATCAGCGCCCGCTGACCGTGATCGAGTGACGGGCGCACCACCTTTACATGTCGAGCCTCTCCGGTGAACGCGGCAACCGACTCGCGTCGGATCCGTCCTCCCGCGGGCGAGCCATCCATGTGGACCACGGCGACCTTCTCGCCTTCACGCAGCACCAGGCCGGCGTGGCTCCAGCGCGGATCGTGGTCGGCGAACCGGCGGGCGAAAAAGGCCCAGGCACTGTCATTCCCGGTGAGCACGATGTCCCCCGTCCGCAGCGAGTCGCCACGGGGCATGGCTTGAGATTGCGCCTGGGTGATCGGCACTAGCAGCGTGACGATCAGCGTGACGACGCGGGCAATCAGGGGCGCGTTCCGCACTGCTTGGCGGCGATCATCAGTTCCTGGAACGTGTGCTCGTTGAGACGCCCGCCGACCTCTTCGATCGAGGCAGTTTCATCGCGCATCAGCGCGACCAATTCCGCGAACTGCTCCTCGCCCAGGTTATTGTCCAGCCGCTCGCCCATGCAGGCGCAGCCCTCGGCATCGCCGGAGTTCGCCTTACAGACCGCCTCGAAATCCGCCTTGGGGCTCGAACAACCAGCCAGCATCAACAACACCCCGGCCAGCACGGTCATGCCGGCGACCTTCGCTGTCTTCACTTCAGTCACCTTATGTTTCCCTTGATCGATTGGACGACTGGCAAGTCTATCGCGTCGATCTCGACCCGCAACGCGCAGGGGCGACATGCCCGCACGAGAACCCGTGGGGTGTGGCGGACCCGGCTTGCCGACGTGCCCAGAAAAAACCCCGGCCAAGACCGGGGTCACGATCGGGAAGGGCTGGGTTTCAGTGACGCGAACAACCGCCACCCTGGTGGCCCTTGCCGTGATGAGACGCCTTGCCCTGGTGTCCCATCATCCGGTCGACCATGCGCTGCTGGTTCTCGTCGAGCGTCTCGTAGAATGCCGCCATGGCATCCGCACGCTCGGCCATGCGCTCCGAGGCCTCCTTCATGTGCTCGGCGCACTGCTCCATCTGCGCGGGCACGCTTGCCCCCATCATCTCGCGGCGCATTTCGCGGCGCATCTCCATGCGGGTCTCGCGTCCTTCCTCGCCGGTCTCGACAAAGGCGTCGAAGGCCTCGCGCTGGGGCTCGTCGAGGTCCAGCATCTCCGCGAGGCGCTCGTGACGATCGGCGCCGCCGTGGCATTCGCCCTTCTGAGCATGCTTGCCGTGCCCGGAAGGGCCGGCCTGCATCGACTTGCCCGCCCGGTCGCCGTGATGCGGGCACTGCTGCCCCGATGATGCGAAGGCCGCACCGGAAAGGGCGAGGGCCGAGGCGGCAAGCAGGGTGGTGGTAAATCGGACTGAACGTGTCATGGCAGGTCGCCGTTTGGTTGGATTACCCAACCATTCAAGCAGACGACGCCCGATGGCACCTGTCCATGCCGTAAAACTTGTTGCCCCGTGTCCCGAAAAGGCAACCAAGCGCGACGCGCCGGCCAATCACCTCACGCGCACGACGCAGGCCTGCCTCGGCAACGGATCGCAATTGTCGACGCCAAAAGGGCGAGCCCGGAAGGGAGCCGCCGATACAGACCCGGCCGGCGTCGCGGGGAGATCAGGTACCGACGGACGCACCGCTGGCCTGTCGATGCGGACCGTAGAACGCGGCCAGGGCCAGCACCAGACCGGACACGGTGGCAATCATCCCCGCCGCGCTCACGGCGTCGTCTGCTCCCAGCCACAACGGACCGTAACCGGCCAGCACGTAGCCCATGACCGCGGAGAACACGGCAAAGGCCACCGACCAGAGCACCTGGGCCTCGAGCCGATTGGTCATTAGTCGGGCGGCCGCCGGCGGGCAGATGAACATGGCGATGACGATGATCGAGCCGACTGCATCGAAGGATGCCACCGCCGCGATCGCCGCCATGATCACCAGCCCCAGGCCGATCAGGTTGGTGCGCATGCCCAGCACGCGGGCGAAACCCTCGTCGAAGGTGGAGATCTTGAGCGGCCGCCAGAAGACCACCGTGAAGACCAGCATCAGCAGCGCCACCATGGCGATCCGCGGCAGCTCGGGCGGCAGACCGGCCAGCGCGACCGGGTCGAACAACGAGCCCCAACCACGGGCCTCCACCCAGATCAGGCTCTCGAGGTTGCCGTAGAGCGCGTGCTGTACGTCGAGGTGGACCGAGGAGGTATCCGACTGCTCGAGCAGGAGCACGCCGAAGGCGAACAGCGCGGTGAAGGCCACGCCCATGGCCGCGCCAGGCTCGATCCGCCCCAGCCGCCGAATCAACTCGATCAGGAGCACCGCCACCACGGCCGCCCCGGCGGCACCGGCCATCATCGCCCAGGAACTGATCGTGCCGCTCAAGAGAAAGCCGACCACGATCCCCGGCAGGACGACGTGACTGATGGCATCGCCGATCAGGGCCTGGCGCCGCAGGACCAGAAAATTGCCCGGCAAGGCGCAGGCGACGGCGGCAAGCACGCCGATCAGGATCGGCACCAGGGACAGCATCACGAATTCGCCGCCCATCAGGCGCACTCCCCGCCGGCATCGGCAATCTGTCGATCGATCTCGCGGATCTCGTCGCGGGTCAGTACGTCCTCGATCACCAGCAGGCCGTCGTAGCGCGACACGGCCGATTCATGCGAGTGCATCCGGCGGGCGATCGTCCAGCGCGACTCGTCGCGACATGCCTTCTCGGCGCGGCGCCGACCCAGCTCCGTGGGCACCCCGTCGGCGCGGGCCAGACCCGCGCGAACCAGCAATTGCAGGGTGTAGCGTTCGTAGATGGGCATATCCTGGGCAATTGCCAGCAGCCCCTGGCGCAGGTGGATGCGCCGCTGCTGACGCCGGTGTCTCAGCCAGGCGGCCAGCACCCCGCGGCCGGGGGCGAACAGCATCGAGACGGCGAACAGGGCAAAGGCGGTCAGCACGATGATCGGCCCGGTCGGCAGCGCCGGCGCCGTCGCGGAGATCGCCGCGCCGACAAAACCCGATAGTCCGCCAAACACGCCGGCGATCGCCACCACCCGATGGCTGCGATCGCTCCAGAACCGCGCGGTCACCGGCGGAATGATCAGCAGCGCGACGATCAGCACCAGGCCGACCACCTTGAGCCCGATGATGGTCACCGCCAGCACCAGCCCCATCATGGCCAGGTCCACCCGCCGGACGTTCACCCCCGAGGCGGCCGCGAAGCCGGCATCGAAGGCAACCATCGTCATCGGTCGTCGCAATACCCAGACCACCAGCACGGCCAGCGCCCCGGCTACCGTAATGAGCACGGCATCCTGATAGAGCATGCCTGCCGTGGCACCGAGGAGGAAGTCCTCCAGCCCCGCGGGTCGACCGACCGAGACGGTCTGGATGACGGTCAGCAATACCACCCCGAAGCCGAAGAACACCGACAGCACCGCGCCAATCGCGGCATCCTCGGCCAAACGCGTGCGGCGGGTCAGCCAATGCATGGTCAGCAGCCCGGCCGCGGCCGTCAGTGCCGCCCCCAACAACAGCCCCGCCAGGTGACGCCCATCGCCACCGAAGGCGGCCATGACGAGAAAGGCGAGCCCCACGCCCGGCAGGGTCGCGTGGCTGATGGCATCGGAGACCAGCGCGCGCTTGCGCAGGAACAGGAAGGTGCCCGACGCACCGGCAGCAATGCCCAACAGGGCCGCACCGATCGCCACCAGCGTGGCGTTGTAGCCCAGCTGCAGTGTCAGGGCATCAAGCAGCATCAATGGCCGCCGAGCTGCAATTGATCCATCAGGTTCGCCGCCAGCCGGCCGCCGTAGGCGCGCTGCAGGTTCTCCTCGCTAAAGGCCTCGGCGACCGGCCCTTCGGCGACCTTGTGCACGTTGATCATCATGACGTGATCGAAGTAGTCGCGCACCGTGGAAAGATCATGGTGAACCGCCACCACCGTGCGACCCTCGGCACGCAGCGCCTTGAGCACGTCGATGATGGCCCGTTCGGTGGCCGCATCCACCCCGGCGAACGGCTCGTCGAGCAGATAGAGGTCCGCTCCCTGCGCCAGCGCCCGGGCCAGGAAGACACGCTGCTGCTGCCCGCCGGAGAGCTGACCGATCTGCCGCTCGGCGAAATCGCGCATGCCGACGCGGTCGAGGCACTCGAACGCGTGCTTGCGGTGTCGGTCGCGCACCGGCCGCAAGAGCCCCAGTTCGCGCGCCAGCCCCATGAGCACCACGTCGATTACCCGCGTGGGGAAGTCCCAGTCCACCGACGCCCGCTGCGGGACATAGGCGATACGGGGACGGCTTTTTGCCAGCGGCTGACCGAACACCGACACCACCCCCGAGAGCCGGGGCACGATGCCCAGCACGGCCTTGAGGGTGGTCGACTTGCCCGCGCCGTTCGGGCCGATGATGGCAGTCATCGAGCCATTCTCGACGGTCATGTCGAGCGAGAACACCGCCGGCTTGTCACCGTAGGAGACCGTCAAACCACGCACCGCCAGCGGCTTGTCCGACAGGCTATCGAGCGGATCGCTGGCCGCTGCCTGGCCCATTGCCTGGCCCATTGCCCTCTGCATGGTCCGAATCACCGCTCCCCCTCCGTCAACCGACCCTGCATGCCATCGGCTGGCGCCTGGCCGCCGAGGGCACGAACGATGGTGGTGATGTTGTGGTCGATCATGCCGATGTAGGTGCCTTCGTAGCTGCCCTCCGAGCCCATGGCATCGGAGTACAGTGTCCCGGCGATGCGCACCTCGTGGCCACGAGAGGCCGCGCCCTCCACCAGGGCGCGGATATTACGCTCCGATACCGAACTCTCGACGAACACGGCAGCGATCTCGCGCTCGACTAACAGATCGACCAGGTCGCGAATGCGCCGCAGCCCGGCCTCGGATTCGGTCGATATGCCCTGGATACCGATCACCTCGAATGCGTAGGCGCGACCGAAATAGGCAAAGGCATCATGCGCGGTCAGCAGCAAGCGCGCCTCGTTCGGCACGCTTGACGTGACCTCGGTGGCCCACTGGCCCAGTTGCTCGATGCGCTCGATGTAATCGGTCGCCCGCTTGCGGAAAGTCGCTTCCAGATCGGGACGTGCCTCGATCATGGCATCGCGCACGTTGGCGACCACCTCGCTCCAGAGACCGGGGTCCATCCAGACGTGCGGGTCGCGCTTGTCGTCATAATCCTCGTGGCCGAGCAGACGGTCGCGCTCCAGTCCTTCGGCCACCGGCAACACCGTCTGACGCTTGGCCAAACGCTGCAGGAATTCCTCCATCTGGGCCTCGAGATATAACCCGTGCCAGAGCACCAGGTCGGCCCGCGTCATGGCGACGATGTCACTGCGGGTCTGGCGGTAGCTGTGCGGGTCGATGCCCGATCCCATCAGACCGTCCACCTCGACCCGCTCGCCCCCGATCTCGCGCACGGCATCGGCGATCATCCCGGTGGTCGCGACCACCGACAGGCGTTGGTCCGCACCGCTGGCCGAGGGGGTCATCAGCAACAGGGCAAGCAGCGCCCAGAGTGCCAATACCGCCACGAGCACGCGTTGCATGGCCGCCAGTCGGCGTGTCGCCCGGCCAGCCCATGGCCGGACCGCCGGCCCCTCGTCTACCCGCATCAAGTCGCCCCCTCGAAAAAGTTAGTCAAGACTAACTTTTAACTTTATCCGCTCGGGCCGCACCCCGTCAATCCGACTGGTTGCACCATCACGGGGCAAGGGCGGTAGAATCCGGCCTCGCTTTCACCCGCCAGTCGTTGCAGGTAATACGCATGACACGAGAGACCCTATCAAGGCGCTTTCTGACGAGAATCCAAAACTTCATCGGACCCGGCACCACACGAGTCGGCTGGCGGGAAATGGTGATCGCCGGGTTAGCCGCGCTAGTGGGGATCTGGGCGGTGTACGCCCTGACCAGCTGGGTCGCCGGCCCATGGGCGGCGATCCTGATGGTCGGCTCGATGGGCGCGGCGGCCGTCCTGTTGTTCGCCGTGCCCCATGGGGCCCTGTCGCAACCATGGCCCGTGTTCGGCGGCCAGATCGTCTCTGCTGTCATCGGGGTGAGTGCCGCGGCTTGGATTCCCGACCCGGCCCTGGCAGCCGGGGTCGCCGTCGGCGGCGCGATTGCGGCCATGCAGTTGCTGCGCTGCGTCCATCCCCCCGGTGGGGCAACCGCCCTGATCGCCGTGATTGGTGGCGCGCCGGTGCATGAACTTGGGTATCTCTATCTTCTCGTGCCGGTGCTGGTGAACACCGCCATCCTGTTTGTGGTCGCCGTGATCGCGAATTACCCGTTCGCCTGGCGGCGCTATCCCATCGGCCTGGCCCGTTGGGACGAGCCCCCTGCCCCACCGCTGACGTCCGCGCACCTGCAGGCGGCGGTGCGTGATATCAATGTCATGGTCGACATCACGCCGGCCGAGCTGGAGGCCATCGCCCGCAGCGCGATTGCGCACGCCACGCAGGACACCTCGCCACTGCAGGTGCCGATCGGCGAGCGCTACGTGCATGCAGAAGCGGGGGAATCCGTGACGATTCACAAGCGTTTCGAGGGCGATGAGGCATCACAGGGACGCGGACGGGTCACGCTGAACGTGGTGCGACGAGAGAATGAAGCCGATCCCGACGCGAGCGGCAAATCAACCGACTGAGCGCTCGAAGGTTGGGCTTGGGGAGATTCGAACTAGGACGCCTCGACTCGGGAGGAATCGAGGCACGACAACGCTACTTGACCGGCTCGCGCACTCGCAGCGCCGCCCGACCATTCTCGGTGGAGAGCTCGTTGGTGATGTGGCAGAACAGCTCGGCGGTCTTCTGCGCATCGTAGAGCGCCCCGTGTGCCCGACTGTTGTCCCAGTCAAAGCCCGCTGCCGTGCAGGCCTTGGCAAGCACGGTCTCGCCGATCGCCACGGCGGCGGCCGTGACCGTGTCGAGCGTGGAGAATGGGTGAAAGGGGTTGCGCTTGTAGCCGGTGCGCTCGCAGGCCGCCTTGACCACGGCCAGGTCGAAGGGCGCGTTGTGACCCACCAAGATGGCGCGACGTGCGTTGAGCGCCTTCACCTGGCGACGGATCGGTCGGAAGAAGGCATCCAGCGCGGCGCGCTCCTCGACCGCCTCGCGTTCGGGATCCGACGGATCGATACCGTGGATCTTAATCGAGACGGGGTCGACCACGGTCAGGGCGCTGGGATGCACCGAGACCGCGATCTCCTCGGCGGGATAGAGCCGCCCATGCTCATCGACATCCAGCAGCACGGCGGCCAGTTCCAGCAGGGCATGACCCTGCGGGTCGAGCCCACCGGTCTCGACATCGACCACCACCGGCACAAAGCCACGAAAACGGCGCGCGATGGTCCAGTCGGTGTGTTCGGCAGTCGCCTCGCTCATCGGGCGCTCAATCCAGTCCCAGGCGACGACGCCAGGAGGTAACGGTGTTGTTCATCAGCATGGCGATGGTCATCGGCCCCACCCCGCCGGGTACCGGCGTGATGAACCCCGCGCGCTCCGCGGCCGCGTCGAAATCGACGTCACCATGCAGCGTGCCGTCCTCGCGCCGGTGGATGCCCACGTCGATCACGATCGCGCCGTCCTTGATCCACTCACCCTTGACCAGCCCCGGCTTGCCGGCGGCGACCACCACCAGGTCGGCACGACGCACATGGGCGGCCAGATCCTGGGTAAAACGATGGCAGACCGTCACGGTCGCCCCGCCCAGCAGCAGCTCGAGGGCCATGGGGCGACCAACGATGTTCGAAGCCCCCACCACCACAGCTTCCATGCCATGCAGGTCGAGACCGGTCTCCTCGAGCAGCCGCATCACCCCGTAGGGCGTGCAGGGCCGCAGGCCGGGCTGGCGGATGGCCAGTCGCCCGATGTTGGTGGGATGAAAGCCGTCGACGTCCTTGTCCGGGTCGATACGGTTGATGATCGAATCGGCGCTCAAGTGCTCAGGCAGTGGCAGCTGCACCAGGATGCCGTCGATGCGCTGGTCGGCATTGAGCTCGTCGACCAGCGCGTCGAGTTCGGCCTGGCCGATCGTTTCATCAAGATCATGCGAGAACGAGGCGATGCCGAGCTTCGCGCAGGCCTCGCGTTTTTTGGCGACGTACACCGAGGAGGCCGGATCGCCGCCCACCTGCACCACCGCCAAACCGGGCGGGCGGTGGCCATTTTCGGTAAAGGCGGCGATCGTCTCGGCAAGCCCGGCGCGCACGGTGGCGCCGACGGCTCGCCCGTCGAGAATTGTTGCAGTCATGGGGCGATCACATGCGGGGGAAAGGCGCGATTGTCGCATGCGCCCCGGGCCGACTCAACGCCGCACCCTCGCGGGTTCGCCCAAAGCAATCCGTTGCTGTCCGCAACGGCGACACCCCGTGCGCTGGCAGACGGGTGTCCGCCGAACGAATCAGTCGGCGTAGATCATCTTGCGCGTCATGCCGCCATCGATCACGACATTCTGCGCAGTCACGAAGCCGGCCTCTGGCGACAATAGATAGGCCGCCATGGCTGCCACATCATCGGGTCGGCCCACGCGCCCGGCCGGGTGCTGCTGATGATCCCGTGCGCTCAGCGCCTCCGTTGACTGGCGCGCCGCGCGCTTCTGCCATTGGCTCACATCGATCCAGCCGGGGCTGATTGCATTGACTCGAACGGCCGGGCCCAGACTGATGGCCAGCGCGTGCGTCAGTGCGACGATGCCGCCCTTGCTGGCGGCATAAGCCTCGGTATCCGGTTCGGACTGCAGGGCCCGGGTGGACGCGATATTGACGATGGCACCCCGGCTTTCGCGCAGATAGGGTACGGCATGCTTGCTCACCAGAAAGGCGCCGGTCAGGTTGGTGTCGATCACCCGTTGCCATTCCGCCAGATCGACTGACTCGATCTCACCCATAAACGGGTCAGCCAGCGCCGCGTTGTTGATCACGCCATCCAGGCGACCGAACAGATCGACGGTTTGCGCGATGCTGTGCTCCACCGCCCGTTCATCGCGCACGTCGACCGTCAGGAAGCGCAGTGGGCCGATATCACCCAGTTCCTCGATGCACTCGGCCCCCGCCTCCTCGTCGATATCGACAATCACGACCGAGCGCCCCCGCTCCAGCAGGTAGCGCGCGATCCCCTTGCCGATTCCCTGTGCACCACCGGTGATATAGACAACTTGTGACATCGAGCGACCCGCCTTAATGCTGAATGTCTGTTTCGGACAGGCTTAGCCGCTTGCGCCAAGCATGGCAACTGCTGTTTGAGCACCGCGACGCTTATCGCCGGGATCAGGGAGGCATTTCCACTTTGGGCCGACACCGCCGCGCCGCTTCCCGGCCTAGTCGACGGTCTCCGGCAAATACCGGGTGGGCGACGGCGCGGGCCGGCCGATCAGAAAGCCCTGCGCGTAGTCGATGCCGAGCGCGCGGACCTGCTCGAGCACCTCCTCGCTTTCGACGAACTCGGCGACCGTGTGGATCTCGAACTCGCGCGAGAGCTCGGCGATCAGGCGCACGAAGGCGCGGTCGCGCGAATCGTCCAGCAGATTGAGGATGAAATCGCCCTCGATCTTGAGGTAATCGATCGGGAAGTGCTTGAGGTAATGGAACGAGGAGAAGCCCGAGCCGAAATCGTCGATGGCGAACTTGAAGCCCTCCAACCGCAGCTCCTGGACGAACTTCTCCAGCAGCTGGATGTTCTTAACCGTGTCGCGTTCGGTCAGTTCGAAGACGATGCGCTGCTTGGCTACGCCGGCCGCTTCCACGATCTTGCGCACCGTCGGGATGAACTCGGAGAGCACCAGGGCCCGCGGCGAGAGGTTGATGAACACCATGCCGTCGAAGCCACTCGCGCTCACCTCGGCGAGCGCCTTCTCGATCATGATGTAGTCGATCCGGTCGATCACGCCCATCTTCTCGGCGATCTCGATGAACTCCGAGGCCCCCATGATGGTGTCGCCCAGATCGATGCGAGAGAGCACCTCCACGGCCTCGATGCGATCGGACGCCGTGGCCAGGATCGGCTGGAAGTACGGCACGATGCGCTTCTCCTCGACCGCGCGCAGGATGGTCAGCCCCTTCTCGCTGATCGAGCGGAACACGTCCATGACGTCCTCATCGCTCGGCACCGCCACCCGCGCCTTACCGTCGGCCTTGGCCTTGTACATCATGTTGTCGGCGAACAGGAACAGGTCCTTGGGCTCGCTCGCGTGATCCGGATAGACGGCGACCCCGATGGACACCGAGGCCGACACCGGATCGCCATCCGGGGCGGTCAACACGACGCTGCCGGTGTTGCTCAGCACCTGGTTGGCGATCACGCAGGCCTTCTCCAGGTCGGTCTCGGGCAGCACCACCACGAACTCGTCACCGCCGTAGCGGGCGAAGATGTCGCCACGATTGAGTCCCTTGCCGATGGCATCGGCAAAGGCCTTTAGGAACAAATCGCCAAAGGCGTGGCCATAGCTGTCGTTGACCAGCTTGAAGTTGTCCAAGTCGATCAGAAGCAGCGAGAAACGCTGGTCGTGGCGCTGCGACCGGCCGATCTCGTAGCCGATCATCTCCCAGAACACCCGCTGGTTGTAGAGGTCCGTCAGTGGGTCGCGGGTGGCGTAGTACTCGAGATCCCGGGTGTACTTGAAGATCGCCTTGACCGAACCGACCACATTCAACAACGTCGAGAGCACGCTCTCGATCACCAGCAGGCGGGTTTCGTCATTGACCGTTTCCGCCTGCACGCCGATACCCACGATGCCACCGATCTTGGGCGCGTCGACCAACAGCGACTTGACCTGCACCTGCACGTCGGATTCGTCGAGATCGATCGGTGGCCCGTCGTGATTGGCGACATGATGGTTGACGTGCATCAGCGTGGCATCGCCCAGAGTGGGGTGCTTGCCCATGTGCTCGCGCACCGCCCGTTCGAGGAGGTCGCGGCTCTCTTCCGACGGCGGCGAGCGCCAGAAGACGTCCAGGTCGAACAATTCGTCGTCGATCTTGAAGATCGAGAACAGCGTGTAGGTCTCGATTACCTCGTTGATGTCAGTCATCAGTCGGCAGACATAGTCGTGCCAGTCGCGTACGACCTCCGAGGTGATGATGAACTTCTCCAGCAACTTGATCTCGAACTCGAGCAGGTCGCGATCCACCGCCACGCCGCGAAACTTGTCCACCACCCCCTCGAAACTGCGGAACACCCGATTGAGCTCATCGAAGCCCAGATCGGTATCACCCAGCGACAGATTGCGCAGGTCGGCGACGCGATTGACCTTGGCGGCATTCTCCTCGAGCAGTTGCACCGAACGGGAGATCCGCCTGTTGACGAACACCGTGATCAGCCCCGCACCGATGATCGGTATAGGGGCCAGCAGGATGAGCCAGAAGAAGAAGTTTTCGCGCGCCTCGGCAATCGTCGCGGAGAAATCCTGCGAGACGTCGATCACGCCGAGCACGTCGCCCTCCTCTGCCGTGGCATGACAGCTCAGGCACTTGTCCTCGGCCCGCAGCGGAAAGGTGTGGCGCACCGAGTGCTCCTCGACGTGCTCGAGCGTGCGCCCGGAGTCGAATACGGCGGCGACCGTGTCGTCGATCGGGGCCTGGTCGATCTGGCCGTATTGCTCGGCGACCACCGGCCCGCGGAATATCTCCAGATCGTAGCCACTACCGGCCAGCGCCTGGCGATTGGCCTCGACGAACCGCTCGAGCTGCGCGCGCGTCCAGCCGGTACTCATCAGTTGGTACATGGAGGCGAACGTCGAGCGCGCCAGCAGGTTCGAGTCCTTGAGCGCGCTTTGCTGCACGGACTGGTTGAATATGCCGGAGACGATCAGGTAGGCCCCGCCGAAAAACAGCAGCGAGACGAGCAGGGACATCGTGAGGATGAACGATTTAATGGTGCGCATGCGAACGACGTTGTGATAGCCGTGGACCAATCCGTTGAGGAACGGCCGCACTGGGTTCCTCAAGCCTTCCTGGCTCGGACGAATCAGCGGATGGTATGAATCCGGCGCCACGCACGCAACGCAGCGGCATACTCAGTTAATGGAAGTCTGATATGCCAGTCACGCCGAGATGCCGGCATCGAGGGGCGTCAAATCGTGTTTCCGCTGCTCTCGGCCAAGGAGTCCATCGGGGAGTCAGGCGGGGAGTCGGTCGGGGGTTCGACCGGACGGAGCAGCATGTCGCGCGCCACGCGACCGTCGCGGGTACGCCGCATCGGCGGCAGGGCATCGAGGATGGTGCGGCCGTATCCTTTGGACTGCAGGCGTGGGTCGCAGAGCACCATCACGCCGGTATCGGCCGTGTCGCGAATCAGTCGGCCGACGCCCTGCTTGAGGGTGATGATCGCCTCGGGCAGCGCCATGTGCACGAACGGCACCAACCCCTTGTCCTTGAGGCGTTGCTCGCGGGCGGCCCGCACGGGATCGCCGGGCGCGGCGAAGGGAATGCGGTCGATCATCACCAGCGACAACGCCTCGCCGCGCACATCCACGCCCTCCCAGAAGCTCTGCGTGCCCAGCAGCACACCGTTGCCGGCCTCGCGAAACGCCTCCAGCAAGGCCGACTTGGCCTGCGTGCCCTGCACGAACAGCGGCAGTTCGGTCAGGTGCTCGCCCAGCGTCTCGGCGGCAAGCTTCAAAGCCCGGTGGGAGGTGAACAGCAGAAAGGCCCGCCCGCCGCTGGCCTTGAGCAGCGGGTAGACCGCCCGCAATGACGCGAGCGTGTGCTCGCGCGCCCCACCCGGCCCGGACGGTTCGGGCAGGTTGGGCGGCAGGTAGAGCACCGCCTGGTTGGGAAAATCGAACGGCGACTCGACCTGCTCGCAGCGCGCGTCATCGAGGTTCATGCGCCGGGTGAAGTGGCTGAAATCCGAGCCGGCGGCGAGCGTCGCCGAGGTCATGATCCAGGCACGCGGCGCCGACTCGACATGCGACTTGAGCTGCCCGGCGGCATTGACCGGCGTGGTATGCAGGGTGAACGAGCGGGTGCGGCGTTCCACCCAGCGCACCGCGTGACCCTGGGACTCCGCCTTGCCCTCGCGGAAGGCCGTGAGCTCATCGCGCAAGCCCTGCGCCCGACCGAGCAACGCCTGCAATCCCTTGCCCCGCGGCGCGCCAATCTCCAGTTCTCGCACCAACCCGTCGAGGGCTTCACCCAGCCGGTCAAGCGCCTCGGTGACGCTCGCCTCGTCGGCCAGTTCGGCCCAGGGAGGCCGCTCGTTATCGATACGGGCCAGGGCCTCGAGTACCGGATCGGTCGCCCCCTTGAGGGTATCGGCCGCCTCGGCCAGCCCGGGCTGGTCGCGCGCCTCGTGTTTCTGCTCGGCGCGGGTGTCGGCGGCCAGGTCACGCAACTGGCGCGAACCGATCGCCTCGCCGAAGAACATCGAGGCGATTTCCGGCACCTGGTGGGCCTCGTCGAGCACCACCACGTCGGTCTCGGGCAGCAGTTCGGCAAAACCGGTCTGGCGCAGGGCCAGATCGGCGCAGAACAGGTGGTGATTGATCACCACGATGTCCGCCTTCTGCGCCCGCTCGCGGGCCTTTACGACGAAGCATTCGTCGTAAAGCGGGCATTCGCGGCCCAGGCAGTTGTCGTTGGTCGAGGTGACCAGCGGCCAGATCTCGTGATCGTCACCGACGCCGGTGCAATCGGCACGGTCGCCACCGATGGTTCGAGTCGCCCAGTCCCGGATCCGGGTGAGCGCCCGGGCATCCTCGCGCCGCGGCAGGCGCGCCTGCTCCTCGGCCAGCTCGAGGCGATACTTGCACAGGTAGTTCGCCCGCCCCTTGAGTAGTGCCACCTTGGCCGTGACGCCCAGCAGGTCACGCAGGCGTGGCAGGTCACGATCGAACAGCTGATCCTGCAGGTGCTTGGTGCCGGTGGAGATCAAGGCGCGCTTGCCCGAGAGCAATACCGGCGCGAGATAGCCGAAGGTCTTGCCCACGCCGGTACCGGCCTCGAGCACCAGCGTGTGCTGATCGTTGATCGCATCGCGGATCATCTCGGCCATGCGCCGCTGACCCGCGCGGGGTTGATAACCGTCGAAGGCCCCGGCCAACCTCCCCTCGGGGCCGAAGACGTCCTCGATTCCCAGCTGACTGCGGCGGCTCGCTTCGGTCATGCCGCGCGGACACCCTCGGCACGCTGGGCCGACGTGCTACCGGCTCGCTCCTCCGCCTCGCGGGCACCGGCCTCGTCGCCCTGGGCGCGTCGGGCCTTGGCCACCAGCTGCCAGGCGGCGGACAGGGTGCGGTTGTCCCGGGCGTGCTCGACCGCCCGCAAGGCCAGTTGCTCGGCCTGCGCGGGCTGGTTCTGCGCCAGGCGCAACTGGGCGAGATCCAGCCACAGGCGCGCGTTGCCCGGTTCGATCTGCACCGCCCGCTCCAGGGTCGATTGCGCGCCGGCCAGGTCCCCCGAATCACGACGTTGATCGGCCTGTTGCACCAAGGCCACGACGGCGGGCGAGGTGGCCGGCTCGCGCGATTCCGCCGGGCGATCCATCGGCAACGCCTCTTCCTGGATCTGCGGTGTCGACAAGGGAGTCGAGCGTACCTCGGGCTGCGGCTGCGGCGCCGGCTCGGGGCGCGGCGGCTCCGAGGAGCCCGGCGGCGGGGTCATCGGCGCGCAGGCGGCCAGGAACAGGCCAGCGGACCCCGCGGCCAGCGCACGAAGGGCCGAGACCCGAAGGATCGGGGCACGCAAGAAGGGGAATGCGCGGAAAAACGGTCGGTTGATCGACGTGCTGCTGTCCATTGGTTGCTACCTGACATGTCTGGGGATATCGGGTTATCGTAACCCGGCAAGGCCGACTGGCGGGAGTCGGCCGAGCGGTCAGGCCGCCCCGTGCTCGATCAACGGAACCAGTCCCAGATCGTGCCCGAACCCTCATCGTCACGGTCACGGTCGCGCCGCCCACCATCGCAATTGGCTGCCGGTTCGGGCCGATGCGAAGCGATAAACGGCAACGACTCACCCGGGCAATTGTCCGGAATGACGAATCGACGCTCCGGATCGACCCGGGCAAAGCGCACCCCGCGCGGCGGATTCATGTCACGCGGCTGGTTGTCGAGCGAGGCGAAGGTCGCGCCCCACAGCGGCAGGGCCGCTGTCGATCCGGTCAAGTTGGACGCACGGTCGTCGTCACGACCCACCCAGATCACGCCGACCCGATTGCCGGTAAAACCGGCGAACCAGGCGTCGCGGCCGTCGTTGGTGGTGCCGGTCTTGCCCGCCACGCCCACGGCCGGCGGGACCATCTGATTCAGGCGCGTCGAGGTGCCCTCGGCCACCACCGTCTGCAGACCGTATTGCAACAGGTAGAGGGCCTCCCGGCCGACGGCGCTCCGCACGTCGAGCGAGTAGCGCGACAGTGGCTCGCCGTCGCGATCGACCACCGTGCGGATCGAGCGCAGCGGCGTCATGAACCCGTCGGCCGAAAGCGTCTGGTACATCTGCGCGACCTCGAATGGCGTCATGCCCATCGAACCGAGCAGCATCGAGGGGTAAAACGGCGACGGGCGCGCTCCACCTAGCCGCTCGATGGTTTCGGCGACCGACTCCAGCCCGATGTTCATCCCCAGGCGCACGCTGGGCACGTTGCGTGAATGCGCCAGCGCCTCGATCAACGGGGTGGGGCCATGGAACTCGCGACTGTAATTCTGCGGTTTCCAGTCCTCCGAACCCCGCTGCTCGACCGTGATCGCCTCGTCGGCAAGCGGGGTGATCAGGTTGTACTCGGCCGGGCGCGACAACGCCGTCAGATAGATAGCCGGCTTGATCAGCGAACCGATCTGGCGGCGGGCATCCAGTGCTCGGTCGTAACCCTCGTAATGGGTGTCACGCCCACCGATCATCGCCTCGACCTCGCCGGTACTCACCGAGGCGATTACGCCGGCGGTCTCCAGGGTACCGGCCTCGAGACCGCGGCTGGCCTCGACCTCGTCGAGACGGGCCGTGCTCTGTTCAAGTGCTTCCTGCACGCGCGGTCGCAGGGTGGTGAAGATATTCAGTCCGCGTGTCTGCAGGTCCTCGGGGTTGTACTGCTCGGCAAGCTGGCGACGGACCAGGTCGACAAACGCCGGATGGCGCGCCCGCGAACCGGCCGTCTTGAGCACGCCCAGCGGCCGTGCCTGCCAATCGGCACCGGTGGTCTGATCGACCAGACCCAGATCGATCATCACGTCGATGACGACATTGCGGCGCGCCAGCGCGCGCTCGGGGTTGCGGCGCGGATTGTAGTAGTTGGCCCCCTTGACCATCCCCACCAGCAACGCGACCTGCTCGGGCTTGAGCTCGCCGATCGGTCGACCGAAGTAGAAACTCGCCGCCAAGCCAAAGCCGTGGATCGCCCGTCCGCCGTCCTGGCCAAGATAGACCTCGTTGAGATAGGCCTCAAGGATCTTGTCCTTGGGGTAATGCCACTCCATCTCGAGCGCCATGATCAACTCGGCGAACTTGCGCCGGTAGGTCCGATCCTGGGTGAGGAAAAGGTTCTTGGCCAGTTGCTGGGTGATGGTGCTGCCGCCCTGCACCCGCTCACCCGAAAGCAGGTTGGCCATGAAGGCGCGCAGGATCGCGGTGGGCACCACACCGTAGTGGTCGTAAAACGCACGATCCTCGACGGCCAGCAGGGTGTCGAGCAGCAAGGGCGCGTCGTCGCGCACCTCCTCGATCGCCAGAAGCACCCGGTCCTCGGCGCGATTGGGGTAGAGCGTGCCGATCGAGCGTGGCTCAAGCCGGACAATGCCGAGCGACTCACCATTCGGCCCGTCGAGCTCGGTCACCTGCCCGCCGACGATACGCACGTCGACACGACGGGACGGCTGCTCACCGTCCGGGAAGTCGAACGCACGCCGATGCAACGACACCTGGTTGCCACGGCGGCGGAAGGTGCCGGTCTCCTCGAGTGACTCGACGGCGACGTAGTTGAGGCGCTCCAGCGACGCGGTCAGCGCGTCGATACCCATCGCCTGGCCGACGTAGATCTCGTCCGGCGCGGCGTAGACGGTCGCCGGCATGGTGAACAGCGCCCCCTCGAAACGCTCGGTCACCCGCTCGTTGAGATACCAGGCCCAGGCGCCCAGCAGGAGCAGGCCGATGGCCGCCGCGATCAACAGGCCGCGCAGGGCCCAGCCGAACACCCGCGCCCGCCAGCCGCGCCGCGAGCTTCCGCTACGGCGAGGAGTGCCCTGACGCCGCGTCGAAGACGGTTTGCCGTTCGCTGGCCGGCGCGTGCGCCCGCCACGTCCCTTGCCGCCCCTGGTCTTGGTGTTACCGCTACCCTTGCTGGATGCCACGTTCAAGCCACGCTGTTACACTTTTGGAAATGGATCCGACCGCAATCTGGAGCGGTCGGCCCGGCAAGTCTAACAGGCCCGGAATGCGGTCGAGTGACCGCCACCAAGGCGTGCCACCACTCCGCCCGCATCCCGGGCCGTATCCCCGATACAACCTAACCCGGAGCGCCCATGGCCGAGCACCCGCAAGAGCGACTGATCGAACGGTTCAAGGAGAACCTCACCGAGAGCGACTCCTCCCTTGAGCACCTGCAGACCCACATCTCGCACGTGTTCCTGACCGGGCCCTGGGCCTACAAGATCAAGAAACCGATGAACTTCGGCTTTCTGGATTTCTCCAGCCTCGACCGCCGTCGCCACTTCTGCGAGGAAGAACTGCGGCTCAATGCCCGACTGGCCCCGGAACTCTACGACTCGGTACTGGGCCTGGACGCCGACGGCAAGCTGATCGAGGCGGATGATGGGGCGGAGGAGTTCGTCATCCGCATGCGCCGCTTCGATCAGGCGGACCGGCTCGACCACCTCGCCCGCCGTATTGGCCTCGACGAGGCGCTGGTCGAGCAGATCGCCGACCAGATCGCGGCCTTCCACGCCAAGGCCGAGGTCGCCGACGCCCAAACGCACTTCGGTGAGCCCGATACCGTCTGGGCACCGATGCAGCAGAATCTCGAGCAGATCGCCCCGCTGCTGGAAACCGATGCCGACCGGGACCGTCTCGCTGAGCTGGAACGCCGGTCGCGCGCGGCCTTCGAGGCCATTCGGCCGACCCTCGAGCAACGCAAGCGCGAGGGACACATCCGCGAATGCCACGGCGACATGCATCTGGCCAACATGGCCCTGCAGGACGGGGCTGTGACCATCTTCGACGGCATCGAGTTCAACGATGATTTCCGTTGGACGGACACGGCCAACGACCTGGCCTTTGCGCTGATGGATCTGAACAAGCGCAAGCTGATTGGCCCGGCGCGCCAGCTGCTCAACCGCTATCTGGAGATCAGCGGGGACTACGAGGCACTGCCGACCCTGCGCTTCTACCAGGGCTACCGGGCCGCGGTTCGGGCCAAAATCGCCCTACTCAGCCTGCGCGACGGCATGCCCGACGAGGAGCGTGACGCCGCGTGGACCGATTTCCGCGAATACACCGATCTGGCCAATGCGTTCTTCACCCCGGCCCAAGGGGAGCTTTTCATCACCATGGGCGTGAGCGGCAGCGGCAAGTCGCTGGCCAGCCGCGAACTGGTGCTCGCCCGTGGCGCGATCCGGGTGCGCTCGGATGCCGAGCGCCAGCGGATGTTCACCGATCCGGCCGAGCGCTATACCGAGATGGCTAGCGACAGCACCTACGACCGACTCGCGGAGATCGCGCGGCTGGGTACCGGGAGCGGCTGGCCGATAGCCCTCGACGCCACCTTCCTCGAGCGCGCCCGCCGTGGTCAGTTCGAGACACTGGCCGACGAGACCGGGGTGCCCTACACCATCCTGTTCATCGAGTGCGACAACGAGCAGTTGCTCGCCTACCTGCGCGAACGCCAGGCGCACGGCGGCGACATCTCGGAGGCCGACGAGCAGGTATTGCAGCAGCAATTGCAGAAGCTCGAATCCCTGTCGCCCGACGAGGCGCAACATTGCGTGCGCCTCAAGTGCGATTCACCCTTCGGGCCGCAGATCGCCGAACGGCTGGGGTGATCGACGCCAGGGCGCGCCACCCGTCGGCGAGCATCACGTGACATCGGGGTGCCTGTAGAGATTTCGCGGCTAAAGCCGCTCCTACACGTATTGATCGAGGCCGTAGGAGCGGCTTTAGCCGCGAAACACGTCGACCGCCGCGATTAGCCCGCCCTACTCTACTAACTCCACTACCGCTCCGCCACGGATGGCATCAACCGCCAACCGGTACATGTCGATGTCCAGCGGATGCTCGTCGCCGCCGGCTAGCAACTCGACCATTTCCCCCTCGGAACGGGCCGTGCCCAGATAGCGCCAGTGGCGGAACAGGTGGCGTTCCTCCATGCCATCACGCACCTCACGACTCGCGATTGCGCCGGGATAGGGCCAGGCCTCAAGCGCCAACGGCCCGAGGGCCTGCTTGAGGCGCAATCGGTGGGCAATCTCGGCCTCCCGTCCGACGCACAGACCACGACACTGCCCGATCTGGTGGGCAAAGCAGGCACGGTCAGCCCCCTTCTCCAGCCCGAGGTATTGCGGGCAGAGCCGGTGTTCCTTGGCCAGTTCCCTGAGGCGTTCGCTGGCCTTCATCCGCGAACGGAACACCCCGTGGGCGCGCCCCAGTGCTGACGGGGCCAGCTCATCGATCCGCACCAGCGTCGGCGGCTTGTCCGACTCATCGTCCCAGTACCAGGCCAGCAGGCCGCGTCGCGCGCGCAGGCGGCGGTTGAAGATCGGCTGCTCGCGCTTGACCAGCCGGGCCTCGGTGAGCAGCGCACCGATCTCACCGGCCGTCTCGATCCAGTCGAGATCAAAGGTCTGCTGGGCGATGCGCATTTCGCGGTCGCTGCGGTGGTCGTCGGCAAAGTGCGAGCGCACCCGAGAGCGCAGGTTGACGCTCTTGCCCACATAGAGCAGCGCGCCCTCCTCACCGAAAAAGCGATAGATGCCCGGGACGGCGGGCACTTCGTCGAGACGGGTGGGATCGAGATTGGGCGGGGTGCTCGCCCGCTTGACCTGGCGCCCGAGCGCCTCGAGCACGGCCTCGAGACCGTCGCGCTCGACAAAGCGGGCCAGCAGGGCCGGCAGGGCCTGGCAGTCGCCCATTGCGCGATGGCGATCGCCCACCGGTAGCGCGTGGCGGGCAATCAGGCTATCGAGGTTGTGACGGCGTTCGCCTCGGTCGAGGCGTCGCGAGAGCTTGACCGTGCACAGCTCGCGCAGCGTGACTGCCAGTCCGGCGGCGCGAAACGCATTGCGCAGAAAACCGGCATCGAAGCGGGCGTTGTGGGCGACCAGCAGACGGCCGTCGAACAGCTCGCGCACCTGGTCGGCCAGACGGGCGAACACCGGCGCGCCCGCCACCATGTCATCGCGGATACCGGTCAGGCGGGTAATGGTCGGTGGAATCGCCACTCCCGGGTCGAGCAGGCTCTGGAAGGGCTCGCCCACCACGCCATTATCGACGGGAATGATCGCGACCTCGGTGATCCGGTCACTGGTCGGGCGCATGCCGGTGGTCTCGACGTCGACAAAGGCCAGACGGTCGAAAGGCGCTGGCAATGCCGCCAGCGCCTCGATGCATTCGCCGGGCTGTAAGACGTTCGTCACCGTCAGGCGTCGAGCGTCTCCACGCGCATGCGCACGACCGGGGCGCGGACGGTGTCCAGCGCCTCGATCTCGGCGAGCGCATCGTCCATGTCCTTTTCGCGCACCTGGTGGGTCAGCATGACGATCGGCAACGTGCGCTCGTCCTCGGTCATCTCCTTCTGCATCATCGCCTCGATCGATATCTCGTGGTCGGCGAGGATCTGGGCGATGCGTGCCAGCACGCCGCGCTTGTCCTCGACGGCAAAGCGCAGGTAGTAGGCCGTGGCGATCGAGGCCATCGGCACCACCGGCATGTCGCTGATCTGATCCGGCACCACAGCCAGATGCGGCACACGGTGCATCGGGTCAGCGGTAAGCGTGCGCACCACGTCGACCAAGTCGGCGACGACCGCCGAGGCCGTGGGCTCGGCGCCCGCGCCGGCACCGTAATACAGGGTCGGGCCGACCGAGTCGCCCCAGACCAATATGGCGTTCTGCACGCCATCTACGTTGGCCAGCAGGCGGCGCTCGGGAATCAAGGTCGGGTGGACGCGCAGTTCGACACCGTCGTCGCGCTGGCGCGCAATCCCCAGATGCTTGACCTGGTAGCCGAACTCGCCGGCATACCGCACATCATCGGTCTCGATGCCTGAGATTCCTTCCGTGTAGACCTCGTCGAACTTGAGTGGCATGCCAAAGGCGATCGCGGCGAGGATGGTCAGCTTGTGTGCCGCATCGATCCCCTCGACGTCAAAGGTGGGATCGGCCTCGGCGTAGCCTAGGTACTGGGCCTCGGCGAGCACCTCGGCGAAGGCCCGGCCCTCGTCGCGCATGGCGGTGAGGATGTAGTTGCCGGTGCCGTTGATGATGCCGGCCAGCCACTCGATGCGGTTGCCCGCCAGGCCTTCGCGGATCGCCTTGATGATCGGGATGCCGCCGGCCACTGCCGCCTCGAAGGCCACCATGGTGTGGTGCTTCTGGGCCAGCTCGAACAGCTCCATGCCCTCGTGGGCGACCAGCGCCTTGTTCGCGGTGACCACCGGCTTGCCCAGCTCGAGCGCCCGACGCATCAAGTCGCCGGCAGGCTGCATGCCGCCGATCAACTCGACCACGACATCGACGTCGGGGTTCTCGACCACCTCCATCGGATTGGTGGTCAGCAGGATGCCCTCCAACGGGCAGATACGAGGGGCGTCGAGATTGCGCGCCGAGGCATGCACCACCTCGATGCGACGGCCGGCACGGCGGGCGATTTCCTCGGCGTTACGGGTCAACACATTGACCACGCCCCCGCCGACGGTACCTAGCCCCAACAGGCCGATACGAACCGGCGGTAATTCTTGATGTTGATTCGTCTGCATGTCGCTCATTGTCCTCCCTCCGACGGCACGGGCACACCGTGGGCGCGGAACATCGCCTTGATGCCACGGATAGCCTGCCGGGTGCGGTGTTCGTTCTCAATCAGGGAGAAACGCACGTGATCATCGCCGTAATCGCCAAAGCCAATGCCCGGCGAGACGGCCACTTTGGCCTCGGCCAGCAACAACTTGGTGAATTCCAGCGAACCCATGTGGGCAAAAGCCTCGGGGATCTTCGCCCAGACGAACATGGTCGCCTTGGGCGGCTCGACCGGCCAACCGGCCGCGTTCAGGCCCTCGCAAAGCACGTCGCGGCGACGCCGGTACATGTCGCAGATCTCGTGCACGCAGGTCTGATCACCCTCGAGCGCGAGGATCGAGGCCACCTGAATGGGCGTGAAGGTGCCGTAATCGAAGTACGACTTGATTCGTGCCAGCGCGTTGACCAACGTCGGGTTGCCCACCATGAAGCCCACGCGCCAGCCGGGCATGTTGTAGCTCTTCGAGAGCGTGAAGAACTCCACGGCCACGTCCTTGGCGCCCGGCACCTGCATGATCGACGGCGCCTTGTAGCCATCGAAGACGATGTCGGCATAGGCCAGGTCATGTACCACCCAGATACCCGCCTCGCGGCAGATCTCGACCACCTTCTCGAAGAACTCCAGGTCCACGCACTGCGTGGTCGGGTTCGCCGGGAAGTTGAGGATCAGCATCTTCGGCTTGGGCCAGGTCTCCTTGATCGCCCGCATGAGCTCCTCGAAGAAATCCACCTCCGGGGTCAAGCGCACGTGGCGGATGTCGGCGTCCGCGATCACCGAGCCATAGGGATGGATCGGATAGGCCGGATTGGGCACCAGCACGGTGTCCCCTGCCGACATGGTCGCCATGGCCAGGTGCCCCAGCCCTTCCTTGGAACCGATGGTGACGATTGCCTCGGACTCGGGATCGATATCCACGTCGTAGCGCGAGCGATACCAGTTGGCAATCGCCCGGCGCAGGCGCGGAATCCCCTTGGACTGGGAGTAGCGATGCGTGTCACCACGACGGGTGGCCTCGACCATCTTCTCGACGATATGCGGTGGCGTCGGCTGGTCGGGATTGCCCATGCCGAAATCGACGATGTCCTCGCCGGCGGCACGCGCCTTCGCCTTGAGCTCACCAATGATATTGAAGACGTAGGGCGGCAGTCGCTTGATGCGGGCGAAATGTTCGTTCACTTGGATTCTTATGCGTCTTGGAGAGGTGGACAAAACGACGCCGGATCGGCGGAAGGGCCGGGCGCAGGCAAAGGGTACAAACAGTAAGGAGCGGGGCCCATCCTGTCAATCCGCGCGGCGATCGAAACGCCCAGAGACCAGCGCAAATCCGGCCCGCGGCCGGCCCCTTCGGCCGATCACGCATCAACAAATCGGAGGGAGTAGAAAATGCGCTTATTGGCATATGCCGACGGGCTGATCTAGCGTCGACGCCGACGACAAAAACCACATAAAACCAATGGTTTTGGTCGGGTACAGCCGGAACCACTGAACACGATCCGCGGGGATCGGGGCCGGTCGACCGGACCGACACAACTCAGCACGGAGCGCAAGAATCACCATGAAGGTCAATCTACCGGTCACGCAGAAGGACGTCGATTACCCCGCGGACATGCAACTGATCTCCACCACGGATCTCAAGGGTCAGATCACCTACGTCAACCAGGATTTCATCAAGGTCAGCGGCTTTTCCTGGGACGAGCTGATCGGCCGCCCGCACAACCTCATCCGCCACCCGGACATGCCGGCGGCCGCCTTCAAGGATCTCTGGCAGACCATCAAGGCCGGGCGGATCTGGCATCAACTGGTCAAGAACCGCTGCAAGAACGGCGACCACTACTGGGTGGATGCCTACGTCACACCGGTGTACGCCGGTGACGAGATCGTCGGCTACCAGTCGATTCGCACCAAGCCCAGCAAGGAGGCGATCGCCAAGGCCGAGAACCTGTATCGATGGATGAACGAGAAAAAGGTCGAGAAGCTGCCGTCGAAAAAGCGACTCGCCGACCTAAGCCTATCGCGCTTCTCGCTCATGGGCCTGGCCGCACTGGGCATGATCCAATTGCTGGAAGTCATCGATCCACGCTGGCTGGCTGCCAGCGGCAGGCTTGGCCTGGAACTGTTCGGCATCCTGCTGACTATCGCCCTGGCCTGGCTGCTCTGGCGAGGAATCTTCCGCCCGCTCGAACAGACGAGTCAGATCCTGCGACGCATCGCAGGCGGCAAGCTCCGTCAGCCCATCCACGTCAGTGGCGAGAACGAGATCGGCCAGATCAACCAGTCGGCCAAGCTGTTGCAGGCGCGCCTGGGCACGGTGTTCGGCCAGTTCACCGAATCGGCCTTGTCGCTCACCGCCTCGGCCGACCAGCTTTCTGCCACCGGCGCACAGACCTCCCGGCGCATGGATCAACAAACCCGCGAGGTCGAACAAGTGGCCACGGCCATGAACGAGATGGCACAGACGGTCGAGGAAGTCGCTCACAGCGCCGCGCGCACCGCCGAGACCGTCGAGCGTGCCGATCGCGAGGCCCACGGCGGCAAGGAACAGGTGCGACGCACCCACGCGGCCGTCGGGGAACTTTCCAGTCAATTCGAACAGACAGCTGGATCAATCGAATCGCTGCGGGCCCACGGGGACCGGATCGACAGCATCATCCAGGTGATTGGCGGCATTGCCGATCAGACCAACCTGCTCGCCCTGAATGCGGCCATCGAGGCTGCCCGGGCCGGGGAACACGGTCGGGGCTTCGCCGTCGTCGCCGAGGAGGTCCGCTCGCTCGCCAGCAAGACGCAGGACTCGGCTGGCGAGATCCGCGACATGATCGAAACGCTGCGCCAGGGTATTCGGTCGGCGGTGGAAAGCGTCGAGCAGGGCCGCGGCCGCATGGATGACGTCGAACAGCAGGCCGGCGCCACCGACCGAGCGCTCGACTCGATCACCGAGGCCGTCGACGAGATCAGCCAGATGAGCACCCAGATCGCCACCGCCACCGAGGAACAGAGCGCGGTCGCCGAGGAAATGAGCCGGAACATCACCTCCATCTCCGGCGAAACCGAAGAAACCAACGAGAACAGCCGCGATATCGCCACCCTCGGCCAGGCACTTTCGACGATGGCAGCCGACCTGCAAACCCTGCTGGCCCAGTTCAATCACGACGGCCGACAGGGAACCGGCGATTGACGCCCAACGCTGCCCTGGGCGTCTCGGATTCGGCAAGCCGTCCTTACCGTCCGCAGCCAAGGCGTCGGCGCACACGCATGCTATCGTTCGCGAAGTTCGCCTGAATTCACCTGGTCACGGACGACCCATCGAGAGGGGAGTCCGTTACCACGAAGGACCTCCCCATGAGCCAGCCTTCGCCTTCCCGTCAATCCACCGAGACCGGCCTTGCCCGCTTCGGTGACCCGCTGGTCCTGATCCTGACCATCGGGTTCGTGCTCGCCTTCATCGGGCTGTCCCTCTGGGACATGGACCGAGTGGCCGACGGCATCGGCTCCGGCTTTGCCTGGACCGCGCGCGTGCTGGGCTCCTATTTTCAGATCTTTCTGCTGCTGACCTTCTTCATCGGCATCGGCGTCGCCCTGTCGCCGGCGGCGAAGGCGCGGGTCGGCGATCTCGAGACGCCCGAGATGAGCACCTTCAAGTGGCTCTCGATCATTATGTGCACCCTGCTGGCCGGCGGTGGCGTGTTTTTCGCGGCCGGCGAGCCGGTCTACCACTTTCTGGTCACCCCGCCGGCCTTCGACACCGAGGCCGGGACCGTTGAAGCCATCGCCGGCGCGCTGGCGCAATCGTTCATGCATTGGGGCTTTCTCGCCTGGGCGGTGCTGGGGTCGCTGACGGCCGTGGTGCTTGCCTACGCCCACTACGTCAAGGGCCAGCCATTGCGCCCGCGCACGCTGCTCTACCCGGTGTTCGGTGAGCGCATCATGCGCGGCTGGTTCGGCGGCGTGGTCGACGCCTTCTGCGTCATCGCGGTGGTCGCCGGCACGGTCGGGCCGATCGGGTTTCTCGCCACCCAGTTGAGCTTCGGCCTCTCCGAGCTGTTCGGCCTGCCGGAAACCTTCGCCACCCAGCTGGGCATCCTCGTCTTCCTGGGCGCCATCTACATCACCTCGGCCGTCACCGGCGTGCACCGCGGCATCCAGTGGCTCAGCCGTTTCAACGTGCTGCTCGCGATCGCGATCGGCGCGGTGATCTTCGTCTTCGGCCCGACGCAGTTCCTGGCCAACGCCTACCTGCAAGGTATGGGCACCTACCTCTCGTCATTCTTTACCATGGCCACCATGACCGCCGAGACGGCACCAGACTGGTGGATGCAATGGTGGACGGTGTTCTTCTTCGCCTGGTTCATCGGCTACGCGCCGCTGATGGCGGTGTTCGTCGCGCGGATCTCGCGTGGGCGCACCATCCGCCAGATGATCCTGGCGGTGGCCGTGATGGCGCCGATCGCGACCACCATCTGGTTCACCCTGCTGGGTGGCTCGGGCATCTACTACCAGCTCAACGGCGTCTTCGACCTGACCGAACCACTGAACAACTTCCAGTTCGACGTGGCGACGCTCACCGTCGCCCAGGCCCTGCCGGGCGGCACCTGGATGGCCGCGGCGATCATGCTGCTCACCCTGATTTTTGTCGCCACCACCGGGGATTCCATGAGCTATTCCATCGCCATGGTCGGGTCGGGCCACGATGCACCGCATCCGCTGGTCCGCGCCTTCTGGGGCGGCATCATGGCGGTCATGGCGGCGGTGCTCCTCTACATGGGCTCCGGCCAGATCAGCGTCCTGCAGCAGTTCATCGTCATCACCGCCATCCCGGTGTCGTTGATACTGCTGCCCTCGCTCTGGACCGGGCCAAAAACGGCCTACGCCATGGCTCGCGCACAGGGTCTGCTGCCCGAGGATTGAGCACACGCATCCTGATTTGCCTGCCTATACTCCCGGGGAGATGTCCTGAAAGATTTCCCGGGGAGATATCCCGGGGAAATATCCTGGGGACATTTCTGGGCAGATTTCTTTCAGCGGGAGGAGCCAGTGACCATGCATACCGGAACAACCACCACGATGCGCACGCCGAGAACCGCCCTGTCCACGGCGATGATCGTCGCCGGGCTGACCTTCCAGGCACCCATTCTCGCCGACAGCCACGGCGGCAACTGGGAGCCCGGCGGCGAAGACATCGGCTACCAGATCGACGGCGAGGCCTTCGAGGGCTACCTCTCGTCGGCCGACGGCGACTCACGCGGCACGGTGCTGGTCATCCACGACTGGGACGGCATCGACGACTATGAGCGCAAGCGCGCCGACATGATCGCGGCGATGGGCTTCGACGCGTTTGCCGTCGACCTGTACGGCGATGGCAACCGGCCGCAGGAGACCGGCGCCAAGAAGGCGGAGACCGAGCGTCTCTACAAGGATCGCGAGCGCATGCAGGCGCTCACGCTCGGTGGCCTGGAGTTCGCCCGCGAGCAAGGCGTGGCCGAGAAGACCGTCATCATGGGGTACTGCTTCGGCGGCGCGGTGGTACTGGAGGCCGCTCGCAACGGGCTGGTCGACCAGGCCCTGGGCTATGCCACCTTCCACGGTGGACTGGGCACGCCCGAGGGTCAAAGCTGGTCCGCCCCCGACGCGCCTCTACTGATCGCGCATGGCGGGGCCGACTCGATGATCTCGATGAACGACGTCGCCACGCTGTCAGGCGAACTCGAGGACGTGGGCGCGACCTACACGATCGAGGTCTATTCGGGTGCACCGCACGCCTTCACGGTGTTCGGCACCGGGGCCTACCAGGAGCGCGCCGACAAGCAATCGTGGACCGCCTTCACCAGGTTGCTCGACGAGGTCTTCTAAGAAGCCCCCTCACTCGTATAAGAACGCGAAAGGCCCGACTTGAGTCGGGCCTTTCCTGTATCCGGTCGGGCGGCGATTCGAATCAGGTCCGCTGCCACCAGGCGATCCGCGATTTGAGCTTTTCGATGTGCTGGCGAACCGCACGGGAGGCGGCCGTCTCGATCACCGCCTCACGCTGGCGTTTCGGCACGCCGTGCGCGTGGTCCCAGTGCTTCATCTGCGCGGCAAGCGCCGACTTCAACGGCTCGATCTCGACCTTGTTTTCCTCGAGCCAGTCGCGGGCGAACTTGATGGCATCACTGGTCAGTATCTCGCGGCTGGTCATGGGGCAGGACAACTCGTCGGGTCAGGGAAGGTGGGAGATCATTCGGGGTCGTAACGGCCCCTGGAGCAAAACGGCTCGAATCCTACCGGATTAAACACCGTGGCACGACGGCTGGTTCCTCAATCCCTGACGTCAAGGACCGGCACCCGGGCTAGACTCACATGGACACCCTTTGCATCAATCGGTCACGGAGGAGCCTATTCCAGCCATGTTAGGCACATCCACTCCCCAGCCTTGCAACGCGACTGTCTTGCGCCGCGCCGCGCTGATTGTCGTGGCGTTTTTGCTGCTCGGCATGCCTACGCTGGGCAAGCCGGCCATGGCCGATGATGCCTCAACGCCCACCACCGAACAGATGCGCGAGTGGATCGAGGCAATGAAAACCGCGCCACGCGGGCCGTTCGAGCGGATTCGCTGGTTTTGCGAGGATGGGACCGTCCTGCCACCGAAACCGTATGCCTGTGGCGATCACGGCGGCGGCATCCAGCACGGTGAATGGAACGAGCGCACACAGACCATCCGTGCCCAGGGGTATCCGCTGGCCACGCTGCTCGCGGAACTCGAGCCGAGCGATTACCTCGGGTCTGATGGCCAACACGAGGCGTTGCGCCATATCCTGATCGAGCGCTTCCTGGTCCGCGCCGATGATGGCTGGGTCTTCCGTCGTGCCCGTTACTACCGCGGGGCGATCCAGGTCGAGGACGAGATCCACCAGGCGCGCGCCCTGTTGCTCGACCTGGCCGGGGATCCCTGGTGGCGCGACCCAAACCGCTTCCTGCTGCTGCGCGAGGCGACCCGCCTGTTGCCGGTCGATGGTGACCACCCGGCGGCGAGTCGGGCCCGCGATCTCGCCATCGAGATCGCCGAGGCCGACCCGGCCTTCCAGGACCTGCGGATCAAGCTGCACGGCATGCCGGACGCCGGCGACATTCAGCGGGTGACCGAGTACGCCCGACACAACGACGATCCGGCCCTGGACGGTCCATTGGCGACACTGGGCCGGGCACTCGACGCCCTTTACGCCCCCCAGGCCGCCGTGGACCGCCTGCGAGCGCTGGGCGCCCGCAGTTCCGACAACGCCCTGCGCGATTCGCTGCTCGAGGCAGCCGACCGCCTCGAGCAGAGCGAGACGCTCACGGCTCGACTGACCACCACCGGGCAACTCGCGCACCAAGTCCGCCAGCGCATCGAGGCGCCCGCCAGTTCGCCGGAACAGAAGCTACACCTGCTGCAAGCCAGCCTGGCGTTGGAGCAGGAGGCCTTCGCAGTCGCCAGCCACCTGTTCGAGCGCAACGACACTGATCCGGCCACCCGCCACGAACAATTGACCTGGTTACGTGCCCTGGGCGAAAGCTTGTACGGCACCGGCCTGCTGTCCGCCCGACAGTGGCAACACCTCTCGGCGGCCATCGACGGGTTGCTTGACACCCCGGCCGTACCCGCGCCGCGCTATGCCGCCGAGCTGGCCTACCTGGCCCGCACACCCGGCTGGGCGCAGCGAGCGCTCGGGTTTCATTTCGACCGCGCCATCGATCGCTGGGCGGAACTCACCCCGCTGGCCAGGCACTTTATCCCCGACCGCCTGCGCGACAGCCCGTTGCTGTTCTTCAGCCGCCTGCTCGACGGCCTGCGCGATGACGCCGGGCGCCTGACCGATACGCGGCACATTCTGTTCGGTGACCCCCTTGCCACCGGCCTGCGCGCCCTCAATCCCGGCCTGCGTCGTGGTGTGCTACGCACGGCACCGGCCGACGGCAAGCCGTTCGACCCCGAGGACATCTATCTGCTGCCCGAGACCACCGCCTCGCTGCCACCGGTGGCCGGCATCCTGACACTGGGGGCGGGCAATTCGCTTTCGCACGTGCAACTGCTGGCCCGCAATCTGGGCATTCCCAACGTGGTGGTCGATGAGAAGCTGATCGATCGTATTCAGGGGCATGTCGGCGAACCGGTCGTGCTCGCGGCCAGCCCCGGCGGACGTGTTGAGCTGGCCGCCGACGGGCCCGAGTGGCAAGCGGTACTTGGCCGGCGTGAGCATGAGTCCGACCAGCGGATCGAGCCGGACTGGAACAAGCTCGATCTGAACGAGACCGACCTGCGCGCACTCCACGGGTTGCGGGCCGACGACTCCGGACGACAGATCGGGCCCAAGGCGGCCAATCTCGGTGAGCTCGCGCATCACTACCCCGAGCAGGTGAGTGCCGGGCTGACGATCCCGTTCGGGGTGTTCCGTGAATTGATCGAGCGACCCATGCGGCCCGGTGGCCCGACGGCCTTCGAGTGGCTCCAACAGCAGTACGAGCGCCTGCGCCAGATCGAGGATGCCCAGGCCCGCAACGCGGCCACTGCCGAGACCCTGGCCCGCATGCGGGACTGGATCGCGACGGCCGAGTTGCCCGCTGGTTTTCGCGGGCGATTGCGCGGCCGCCTGACCGAGACCTTCGGCTCGGCCGATACCGCGGGCGTGTTCGTGCGCAGCGACACCAACGTCGAGGACCTGCCGGGGTTCACCGGTGCCGGCCTGAATCGCACCGTGGCCAACGTGGTCGGGTTCGAGGCCATCATCGATGCGATCCGCGAGGTCTGGGCCTCGCCATTCACCGAGCGTGCGTATGCCTGGCGTCAGGCTTATATGGACGCGCCGGCGCACGTCTACCCGGCCGTATTGCTGCAAGCCACCGTGCCGGTGGACAGGTCCGGCGTACTGGTCACCTCCGATCTCGACACCGGCGACCGGCAATGGCTGAGCATCGCGGCCAGCGAGGGACTCGGCGGCGCGGTCGACGGGCAGGCGGCCGAGGAGTTGCGTGTGCACCGGGAAAGCGGTGCCGTGCGGCTGCTCAACCAGGCCACGGCACCCACCCGGCTGGCCGCGCGACCGGCGGGTGGCATCCAACGGGTTGCCGCCGAGGGGCCGGCGACCCTGCTCTCGCAGACGGATATCGATCGGCTGCGCGCCCTGGCCGACGACGTCGAAACAAGGGGTCTGCTGCCGGTCGACGACGAGGGGAACCGTCCGGTGGCCGATATCGAATTCGGCTTTGTCGACGATCGACTGGCCCTGTTCCAGATACGCCCGCTGGTGGAGAATCGGCGGGCCCGTGCCGACGAGTACCTCATCACGCTCGACCGCCCGCTGCGTAGAAGCGACGCCGGGGCGGTCGACCTCTCCGGTCCACCCCGTCGATAGCCGGGCGAGATGCCGTTTCGCCTCCGACTGACCTATGCTCGACACATGAGCCCCATTACGCGACAACCCTATCTCCGTCCGACGTTGCCCCCGGTAGCAACATTGGCAATGGCCGGTCTGGTCGGCTTGCTGCTGCCCACCACCCTGCCCGCCTATCCACTCGATGCCGCCGAGGAGACCGGCATCGAACGTCTGGAGGGCTACCGCCTGGCCAACCAGGGGGAGATCGCCGGCAACCGGGTGCCGCCGGGGGCCCTGCTCGACCGCGAACAGATCCGCCTGCGACTGACCGACCGGCCGGGCTTCGAGTTACCTGAGTCCGATGCCGCCCTGACGCGTCGCGTCGTCGGCCTGCTGGGCCCCGAGGCCTCCCGCTACAGCGTCAGCGTGCTCGACATCAGCGACGCGGAGCATCCACGCTACGCCGAGCACAACGGCCTGAACCGCCGCACGCCCGGCAGTATCGGCAAGATCATGCTGGCGACCGCGCTGCTACAGGCGATCGCCGACCTCCATCCCGACGACATCGAGGCCCGACAGCGACTGCTGCGCGAGACGCAGGTCACCGCGGATGAATTCATCCAGTGGGACAGTCACACGGTGCCGTTCTGGGACGGCGAGAACCGCCGTTTCAGGCGCCGCCCGCTGCGCGTCGGCGACACCGCCAATCTCTGGACCTACCTCGACTGGGCCATGTCGGCGAGTTCGAACGCCGCGGCGAGCGCGGTGATGAAGCAGTTGATGCTGCTGCACCACTTCGGCGAGGACTACCCGGTGCCGCCGGAGCGGGAGGCGGAACTGTTCGATCGGCCACCCGCCGAGCGGCGCGAGATCCTGCTCGAGGCCCTGGTCGAGCCGATCGCCCGCAACGGCCTGGATACCGAGCAATTACGCCAGGGGGCATTTTTCACCAGCGGTGGCAAGGCACGGGTCTCGGGCACCAACAGCCTGGGCACCACCCGGGAGTTGATGCATCTGCTGGTCAAGATGGAGAAGGGGGAACTGGTCGACGAATGGTCAAGCCGGGAATTGAAACGATTGCTTTACATGACTCAGCGGCGCATCCGCTACGCCTCCTCGCCGGCACTCGCTGATGCGGCCGTGTTCTTCAAGTCCGGCTCACTCTACAAGTGCGACCGGGACGCAAACCCGGATTGCGGCAAGTACCGCGGTAATGTCTACAACTACATGCACTCGGTCGCGATCGTCGAGCATCCGGCCGGCGACCCGGAACGGGTCTACCTGGTGACGATGACCTCCAACGTGCTCAACAAGAACTCGGCGGTGGCGCACCAGAGTTTCGCTACCCGCCTGCATCGCCTGATGGAGGCCGGGCAGGACTGATCGATCAGCGTGCCGAGACCGATCCCAGTCCGGCCGTGCGAATCGGCGTGTCCATGATCAACTCGTCGAGCTCGACAATCAGCCGCTTGAGCCACTCGCCGCCGCTGGGATTCTGCGCCAGACCCACGGCGATGTAGGTGCGACCGTCGTGCTCGACGATGGCGCTATCGGCATGCCAGTCGCGCCAGGAACCGGACTTGCGGTAGATCTGTGCCTGGGGCACCTCGGCGAGCAGACCGCCGACGAACTTGTGCGAGATGGCGGGTTCACCGAGGATTCGCTTCATCTCGCGGGAGGATTGCGGCGAGACCAGTTGGCCCTTCTCGAGCAGGTAGTAGAACCGGGCGACCTGGAAGGCCGTCGCCCCGTGGGACAGATGATGTAACGGATCGCGCTGATAGGCGGATCCGCGGCCGTATTCCTTGCCAACCCACAGGCCACCGTTGAGTGACTCGTCGTAGAGACGATAGCGCGGCGAACGCAACAGCTCGTTGATGTAGTCTCGACCCACCTTGCCGATCATGGCGGTGGCCGCGGAGTTCGACGAGTTGCGGATCATGCGGGTCATCAGGTCGCGCGTCTCGTCATCGAGTGTCAGCGCTCCCTCATCGACCCGCTGGAAGGCGGCGAGCAGGATCGCGATCTTGGGCAGGCTGGCTGCGTAAAGCATGGCATCGCCATTGACCTCGGCCAGCCGGGGCTGGTCCGGGTCGGTGACGTCAACCAACGCCACCGACAACTGGCCGGCCTCGACCGATTGCCCCAGTTGTAGGGCGTCGAGACGTTCTTCCAGCTGCGCCTGCAGGGCTGGATCCGTGGCGTCACGCAGCGCGACGGCATCTGCCGGCAGGGCCGCCTGTACGAGACCCGCTCCGACCGACCAGAACAGAAAAACCAACGCCAAACGTCGCCACATGGCTACCTCCTGATCCGGCACGCCCGGATGGAAAACAAAATTGACCCGGAACGATACCCCGTTAATGCCGTAAAGTCATATACATAATCCCGTAGAAGGAAGCACGGTGGATCTGAGCACACGATCAAACCAACCCGGATCAGGGGGCCCCGGACCCGAAAACCCTGAACCACCCGGCGGCGCTTCACGCCACCCGTGGCTGCTGCGGCGGGTGCTGTTGTTCACGAACTTCTTCCTGATCATCGCCGCGGTCTATCACCTCAAGCCGGCTAGCCGTTCGCTGTTCCTGACCGCGCTGGGTGCCGATGCCCTGCCCTACGTCTGGATCGCCACGGCGACCGCCCTGGCCCTGACCATCGGCATCTACCACCGCCTGATCGCACGCTATTCCCGGATTCATGTGGTCCTCGGCACCTGCACGATCGTGATCGTGGTGCTTCTGGGCTTCTACCCCTTCCTCGACGGCACGGGTTTCGCCGCCGCGTTCGCCTTCTACGTGTTCGTCGACATGGTCAGCGTGATCCTGGTCGAACAGTTCTGGAGCCTGACCAACACGATCTTCTCCACCCGCGAGGGCAAACGCTGGTACGGGTTTATCGCCACCGGCGGGCTGGTGGGCGGGGTCGTGGGTGGCGTGGCCTCCAGTGCGTGGATACGCCAGGCCGGCCTGGAAACCATGGACCTGTTGCCGATTGCCGCGGCCATCATCGGCCTGATCGCCGGCCTGACCCTGCTGATGGGCCGCACCGGCCTGTACCGGGAAAAGCCCGGTGTGGGTACTCACGCCGCGCAGTCGACCGGCGACTGGCGGGCGATCCTGCATCACCCCTACCTGTTGCTGATCGCGGGGATCCTGCTGCTGGCACAGATCGCCGAGCCGATCATCGAGTACCAGTTCATGAAGGTGGTCGAGGCGACCGTCACCGATCGTGACGCGCGAACCGCGTACCTGGGCGCGTTTTTCGGCGTACTCAGTGCCGTGGCGATCGGCATCAACCTGCTGATCACCCCATTGGTGCACCGTTGGCTGGGGGCGATCGGCGGCCTGTTCGCCCAACCGATCGCGGTAATGGCCGGCAGCTTCGTGTACCTCTCGCAGGCCACCCTGCAAGCCGGCGCGTTTCTCAAGATCGCCGACCGCGGCCTGTCCTACTCGATCAACCGCGCCTCCAAGGAACTCCTGTACGTGCCCATCGAGCCATTGCTGATGTTCCGCGCCAAGGCCTGGATCGACATGTTCGGCTACCGCCTGTTCAAGGTGGTCGGCTCGCTGCTGATCCTGCTGCTGACCCAGTGGCTGCCATGGCCCGTGGAGGCCACACAACTCGCCTGGGTGGTCGTCGCCATCTGCCTGCTGTGGATGGGCGCCCTCACCCGTCTGGGGAGCCGCTATCGCGACATCCTCGCCCGGGCCGAGGCGTTGGCGGAAAATCGCTGACGTTAGCCACCCAGTAAAAAGCCCGACTACCCAGGGGGAGAGTCGGGCGGATGATCCAGAAACACCGGCGAATCGACGCGAGGTGACGCTCAGGCGTCGGGTCGTTTCTGCGCGAAATGGCCGGTGAATTCCTGGAAGGCGTTGGTCAGCTCGATCGGTAACGGGAAGAACACCGAGCTGGTCTTGCCGTTGGTCGCCATGTCCGCCATCGTCTGCAGGTAGCGCAGCTGCAATGCGGCGGGGCTGTCCTTCATCATGTCGGCGGCCTGGACGAGCTTCTCGGCCGCCTGCAGTTCACCCTCGGCGTGGATGACCTTGGCACGACGTTCGCGCTCGGCCTCCGCCTGGCGGGCGATCGCACGAATCATGGACTCATCGAGATCGACGTGCTTGATCTCGACATTAGCGACCTTGATGCCCCAGGCATCGGTCTGCGCGTCGAGAATGCCCTGGATGTCGTTGTTGAGCTTGTCGCGCTCGGAGAGCATCTCGTCGAGATCATGCTTGCCGAGCACGGACCGCAAGGTGGTCTGGGCCAACTGGCTGGTGGCCTGATTGTAATTCTCCACCTGGATCACGGCGCGCTCGGGGTCGACGACGCGGAAATAGAGCACCGCGTTGACGCGCACGGTCACGTTGTCCTGCGAGATCACGTCCTGGCTGGGCACGTCCAGCGTGATGATCCGCAGGTCGACCTTGACCATCTGCTGGATCACCGGGATGACGATGATCAGGCCGGGGCCTTTCACGCGCTGGAACCGACCCAGGAAGAACACCACGCCACGCTCGTACTCGCGCAGCACGCGCAACGACATGGCGATGATCGCAACCAGCACAATCAGCGGCACGATCAGATATCCGAAATTGCCCAGCATCTGCCTTCCCTCCATGGGCCCGACGGCCCTTGCAATGGTCTACTCGATTGGTTCGACGGTCAGGCGCAGTCCGTCAATCGCGACGACCCGCACGTCCTGACCGGCTCGTATCGGGTCGCGGCTGTCGGCGGTCCACAACTCGCTGTGAACGAATACCCGCCCCGTCGTCTCGAAATCTTCCTGGGCGACGCCCTGCATGCCGATCATCTCCTCGTACCCGGTGGCCGGCTTTTTGCGGCGCACGTCGAGGAAGCGCCCCAGCACCCAAATCGAGAAGCCCGCGATGGCGATCGCGACGCCGATGATCAGGGGCAATGCCACGTTCAGGTTGGGGTCGTCCCAGAGCATGATGGATCCTGCGGTGAAGGCGGCGAGACCGCCGATGCCGAGCGCGCCGAAACTGGGCACGAACGCCTCGGCGATCATGAAGATGATGCCGAGCAGGATCAACGCCAGGCCGGCGTAGTTCAGCGGCATGACCTGCAGGGCGAAGAAGGCCAGGATCAGGGCGATCGAACCGATCGTCCCCGGCACGAGCGCGCCGGGGTTGGCCAACTCGAAGATGATGCCGTAGATCCCGATCAGGAGCAGGATATACGCGATGTTCGGGTTCGTGATGATCGCCAGCAGCTTGGCGCGCCAGTCGGGGTCCTCACGGATCACCTCGATGCCTTGGGTCGACAACATCCGGCTCACCCCGTTGACCAGCACCTCGCGACCATCGAGTTGCGCCAGCAGGTCGGAGAGATCCTCGGCGACCACGTCGATGACATTGCGCTCGAGCGCCTCGCGCGCGCCGAGGTTGAAACCCTCGCGCACCGCCATTTCTGCCCAGTCGGCATTGCGATCGAAACGTTCGGCCAGACCCCGGATATAGGCCACGGCATCCTCCAGCACCTTGCGCTCCATGGCATCGCCACCGCGACGTGGGGCCTCGCCAGCGTCCTCTCCATCGTCAGCGGCCTCGGGAGGGTTGTCGTCGCTGCCGTCACCAGCCTCCTCGGGGGGCGTCATGCCCGGCAATCCACCACCGCCCATCTGCACCGGCGTGGCCGAACCGAGATTGGTCGACGGGGTCATCGCCGCGATGTGCGAGCCGTAGAGGATATAGGTGCCGGCACTAGCGGCGCGTGCGCCGGCCGGATGGACGTAGCTCGCCACCGGCACGTCCGCCTGCAGGATGGCCTGGATCATCGACCGCATGCTGGTATCGAGCCCGCCGGGGGTGTCGAGCTGCAAGACGACCAGTTCGGCCCGGCGTGCCTCGGCCGACTCAATCCCGCGCATCACGTAGTCGGCGGTTGCCGGGGTGATCGCGTCCTGTACCGTCAGCAGCACCGCCTGGCGACGATCGTCCTGCGCCGCGGCGACGGCCAGCCAGATCAATCCGGCCAGAATCAACAACGCCCATGCCAACCGGCGCCAGAAAGCGCGAGACGGACGTTCCGGAAATGCAGCCTGCATGCGGGTTTCACCCTCCCTTCCGGTGACCGACGGTCATTTGCCATCAGAACCCGGTAACAGCATAGGCCATTGATCTCACGAGGACAGAGTGAGGCCACGCGGTGGGAACCCCACGAAAAAGGCCGCCCCGTGGGACGGCCTGGCCGGATGCTGCCGCGGCGAGCCGCGCTCAGCCGCCGGTCATCGACATGAAACGGATCACCTTCTCGGGCTTTTCCGTGAACTCGTGACGCTCGGGCTTGAGCGCGATCGCCTGGATCAACGCCTCCTTGAGCTCGTCGTCGGGAATACCCTTTCTGAGCAGCGGGCGGAAGGAGAAGCTCTCTTCCTGACCCAGACACATGTACATGGTGCCGTCGCAGGACAGGCGCACACGGTTGCATGTCTCGCAGAAATGCTCGGACATGGGGGTGATGAAACCGACCATCGTGTCGGTACCGGCCACCTGCAGGTAGCGTGCCGGCCCCGCGCCGGTGACCGAGTTGACCGCCGGGATCAGGTCGTACTTCGCCTTGAGGCGCTTTTTGACGTCCTGGAGGCTGACGTAGTGATCGATCGCATCCCGGCCGGTCTCGCCCATCGGCATGGTCTCGATCATCCGCAGGGTAAAGCCGTTGTCGATGCAGTAGTCGAGCAGGTCCTCGACGTCGTAGTCGTTGATGCCCTTCATCACCACGGCGTTGATCTTGATCGGCGAGAAGCCGGCGGCCTTGGCGGCGGCCAGTCCGTCGAGGACCTTGTCCACCTTGCCCTTGGTGATCGACTTGAAACGCTCGGGATCGAGGGTGTCGAGGCTGACGTTGATGCGGTCGGCGCCCGCGGCCTTGAGGGACTCGGCCATCTTGTTCATGCGGGTGGCGTTGGTCGACAGCGACACGTCCTCGATGCCGGGCAGTGCCGCCACCCGGCCGACGATGTCCTCGATGCCCTTGCGCACCAGCGGCTCGCCGCCGGTAATGCGCACGTGGGACAGGCCCATGTCGGCCATCACCCCCAGCATGCGCTCGATCTCGTCTGGCGTCAGCCAGTGCTCGGGCACCTCGAAGTCCTTGAAGCCCTCGGGCATGCAATAGAAACAGCGCAGGTCGCAGCGGTCTGTCACGGACAGCCGCAGGTAGTTGATGGATCGGCCAAACGGGTCGGTCAACTGCTGCATTTTCTCGTCAGCCCTTGCCTGGACCATGCCGACATCCGAGTGGCATGGGGTTCGTCAACGTGCGCGGCCGGCGTAACGGCCCACCGCGCGGGAATGGGGTCCGGTCGAGGCCGAGGGGTCGGAGTCGACTCTCGACCGGGACCTGCGATGCAGGAGCAAGTGAAACGTGCGTCATGTTCACTTGGACATAACGGTATCAGCCGAGCCTGAAAATGCAAGCGCTATGGCGGGAAAAACCGAACGCACCCGCCGACCCCGCCTCCGCCCGGGCACCGGGCGTCAGGAAGAGGTGCCCGCCTGCCAGTGGCCGCTCTTGCCGCCACGCTTTTCCAGCAGGCGCGTCTGCTCGATCACCATGCCGCGATCAACCGCCTTGCACATGTCATACAAGGTCAGCGCCGCCACCGAGGCCGCTGTCAGCGCCTCCATCTCCACGCCGGTCTGGCCGGTGACGGCACACTCGGCGGTGATATGAACGGCGTGACGGTCGGGCTCGGGGGTGAGCTCGACCTTCACCTTGGTCAACATCAGCGGGTGGCACATCGGGATCAGATCGCCGGTGCGCTTGGCCGCCATGATCCCGGCGATCCGCGCCGTGGCCAGCACGTCGCCCTTCTTGTGACCGCCGGAAAGGATCAGCTCCAGGGTCTCCGGCTGCATGACGATGCGCGACTCGGCCAGGGCGACACGCTGGGTGTGCGCCTTGCCGCCGACGTCGACCATGCGGGCCTCGCCCTTCTCGTCCAGATGCGTGAGTGTGCGGCTCATAGGCCAATCTCCTTGAAGGCGGTGTATTCGACCGGGTCGCCCACTGCGAGGCGGGCATCGGGTGGGATCAGCGCAAGGCCGTCGGCCCAGGCAAGCGAACTGAGCAACCCCGAGTTCTGGTCCGGGTAGGATTCGAGCATCAATCGGCCCTCGACCTCGACCCGGCGCACACGGATGTACTCGGGTCGATCACCGCCTTGACGCGCAGCGGCCAGCGGCAACCACTGCGTCGGCCAGGCACCCGGATCGGTCTGACCGGCCAGCCGGTCGATCGCCAGGCGCACGAATCGCAGGTAGGTGACGAAGGTGGACACGGGGTTGCCCGGCAGACCAAGAAACGGTGTGCCCACCACCTCGCCAAACGCCAGCGGCTTGCCCGGCTTGAGAAAGATGCGCCAGTGATCGATGCGACCCAGCGCCTCGACGCCGGCACGCACCAGGTCGGCCTCGCCCACCGACACCCCACCGGAGGTGACGATCAGATCGGCCTCGGCCGCCTCGCGCAATTGGGTGTCAATCACCTCGCGGTCGTCCGGCAGGCAGCCACGCTGGACGATCTCGACACCAGCGGCACGCAGCAGCGTCTCGAGCATCGGTCCGTTGGCGTCATAGATCTTGCCCGGCGCAAACGGCTCACCGGGCGCCAGCAGCTCGTCGCCGGTGGTCAGCAGCGCGACACGCACCCGCCGGCGCACCGCGACCTTGGCCTCGCCGGTACTGGCGATCAGCCCCATCTGCGGCACGCTAATGCGGGTGCCGGACTCCAGCAGCACCTGCCCTGCCCGCGTGTCTGCCCCGGCAACACGCACGCCGGCACCGATCGCCAGATCCTCGCGCCAACATGCCCGCCCCCCATCGATCTCGACCGATTCCTGCGCAATCACCGTGTCTGCGCCCTCAGGCAACAAGGCACCGGTGAAGATGCGCATCGCGGTGCCGGGCTTGAGCGTTGCCGGTGCGTCGCCGGCGAACTGCTTACCAACAACGGGCAACGACTCGCCGGCCACCAATGGCCCCGCCGCCGCGTAACCGTCAAACAGGCTCAACGGCGCAATCGGGACGTCACGTGGGGCGGCCAGTGGCTCAGCCAGCACGCGGCCAACCGACTCGAGGACGGTCACCCGCTCGATCTCTGCCAGTGGTGCGATCCACTCACCCAGCCTTTCGATCACTTGCTCGACGGATTCCACGCAACCTTCTCCTCAATCGAAATCGGCGAACCAGCGCCGGCGAGCCGCTTCATCACTCTCGCGCGCGTCCACCCAACGGGTGTTGCCCTCGGGGTCCACTTCCTTCTTCCAGAACGGCGCGTGGGTCTTGAGGTAGTCCATGATGAAAGTGCAGGCTTCAAGCGCATCGGCCCGGTGGGCACTGGCGACCGCGACCAGCACGATCTGATCCGTCGGCCGGAGATGACCGACGCGGTGAACGATACTCACGCCGGCCAACGGCCAACGCGAAATCGCCTCATCGGCCACTCGTTCGAGAGCGCGCTCGGTCATTCCGGGGTAATGCTCGAGGACGAGGTCGCTGACCTCCAAATCATCGTTGATATCGCGCACGGTGCCGAGGAAGGTCGCCACCGCCCCGACATGGGCGCATCGCGAACGCAACTCGCCAAGGACATCGGCAATGTTGAAATCGGCTTTTTGGACACGGATGGAACGGTACACGGTGGAGGTCGCTGCCCTGTTGGATATTTCCAACAAACTATAACGACCCAGGTGCCTCGCGCCAAGGCTCGAGCGCCTCAGCCGCGCGCGGGCGCGCTCGCTAATGATGCCCGGACCCGGCCAACCATACGGGTTGATACCCCATTAAATGTTCGAACCCGTATGCGGTTGTTAATTAGCACCCGCTGATGTAGATTGCTGCCGGTTCAATTTTTTGATCGGGTCATCGATGAGGGAACCCGCTTCGGATTGACCCGGCTCGAAGACCCATGAACAATAGCGGGTCATTGTCGACACCGGCGAGTCGCCGGACTGTCCTCAAAACACGCGTCTTTCGGTTGTCGGAGAACCGGGGGGCACGGAATGGATCGAATCTACGTTGATCCGACCAATTGCCTACGATGCAGGAGTGAGCAATGTCAGAAACCACACTTGATCAGACGCCGCAGAGCGATGCCCGCGAGGGCGTAGCTTCCAGCGACCGTCGCAAATTCCTCCGCAAGAGCGTCGCGCTCGCGGCAACCGGTGCTGCCACTGCAGCCGCCGGCAATGCCTATGGCGACGTAAAGCTGGAGACCGTCACGGAGCCGCTGGAAATCGGTTCGACCCGCCACATTCTCGGCCGTGGCGTCGTGTCCGTCCCGTACGGCATGCCGTCCAAGTTCGAGAAGGACGTGGTGCGCCGCAACGTCAGCTGGCTGACCGCCGACACCCTCGCGTCGATCAGCTTCACCCCGTGGCAGGACCTGCACGGCATCATCACGCCGAACGGTCTGCACTTCGAGCGTCACCACGCCGGTGCCGTCGACGTCGACCCGGAGACCCACCAGCTGGTCATCCACGGCATGGTCGACAAGCCGATGGTCTTCTCCATGGAAGACCTCAAGCGCATGCCGTCGCACACCGCGATCCACTTCCTCGAGTGCCCGGCCAACGGTGCCATGGAGTGGCGCGGTGTTCAGATGGACTCCTTGCAGTTCACCCACGGCATGATGAGCTGCGCCGAGTGGACCGGCGTCAAGCTGACCGACCTGATGGAATACGTCGGCGTCGATCCGAAGTCGACCTGGCTGTACGCCGAAGGCACCGATGGCTCAGCCCTGCAGCGCTCCATCCCGATGGAAGGCGCCGAGGACCAGTTCGGCGAGCCGCTCCCGGCCGAAAGCTGCGAGATGTACAAGGACGCCATGATCGCCTACGCCCAGAACGGCGAAGCGCTGCGTGCGGAAAACGGCTACCCGATCCGCTTCCTGCTCCCGGGCTGCGAAGCGAACATGTCGATCAAGTGGCTGCGCCGCATCAAGTTCGTCGACAAGCCGCTGGTCACCTACCAGGAGACTCGGCACTACATCGAGCCACTGCCGGATGGCACCATCCGCCAGTTCACCCTGGTCAACGAGGCCAACTCGGTCATCAACTACCCCTGCCCGGACTACCAGATGAAAGGCAAGGGCAGCTACGAGATTCGCGGCATTGCCTGGTCGGGTCGCGGCAAGGTCAAGCACGTCGACGTGTCCGTCGATGGCGGCAAGAACTGGCAGGAAGCCGAACTGGTCGAGCCCGTACTGAGCAAGTGCGTGACCAAGTTCACGCTCCCGTTCGAGTGGACAGGTGGTGAGCACCTGATCATGAGCCGCGTCACCGACGAGACCGGCTACGTTCAGCCAACCCTGATGCAGCTGCGCAAGGTGCGTGGCTTCAACAGCATCTACCACAAGAATTCCATTCAGGCCTGGAAAATCGAGAAGTCTGGCGAGGTGAAGAATGTCCAAATTGAAAACTTCTAAGTTCAGCCTGGGTCTTGCGGCAGGTGCCATGGCCTTGGGTCTGAGCTCTGTCGGCATCGCAGCCGAGCACGGCAATGGCTTCAACGGCATTGGCAAGAACATCACAGCAAAGGCGATTGAGCCGTGGGACATCAGTGTGTTCTACGACGGCACCAACCTGCCGGAGGGTTCCGGTAGCGTTCAGGCGGGTCAAGACCCGTACGACGCCCAGTGCGCCATGTGCCACGGGGCGTTCGGGGAAGGCGCCGAGGGCTACCCGAAGATGATGGGCGACCCGATGCCGCAGTTCATCAAATCGCTCAAGCAGGGCCTCGATGGGGTCGGCAACCGTGCCGTCAACAACGCCTGGGGCCACGCCCCGACGCTGTTCGACATGATCAAGCGCCACATGCCGTTCTACGCACCGGGCACCATGGGCGTTGACGAGTCCTACGCCGTCACCTGCTACGTGCTGAACCTGGGCATGATCGTCGAGTCGGACTTCGTCTGCAGCGACAAGACGCTTGCAGACGTCGACATGCCGGCGCGTGACTACTACGTCACCGACACCCGTCCGGACACGAACAACCAGCGCTGCATGAGCGACTGCTACGACGCAGAGCCGGAAGTGGTCCACTCAGCTGTCGAGGGCGTGAGCGGCTAAACACCGCCCCTCTGCTTTCAAGCAGAAACGTCCAGCCCCGCCACCCGGCGGGGCTTTTTTGTGCGCGCGGGAAATGGCTCCACGCAACGGCATCAGGTGTGAGTGGATACCCGCAAGCACAGGCTCGATGCGCACCCGACGCAATCTGTGGCGCCCGCCCCGTCGCGATACAAGCGCAACCAGCATGCACTGTGTTCTGCAGCACCGCCTCCCAAGGAACACACCGCCACCGAAACAAAAAAACCCCGCCTAGG